>DATHUB010000141.1:0-5088 GCA_035462695.1 Coriobacteriia bacterium
CGCATCCTCTACGGAGGTTCGGCCAAGCCCGAGAACCTTGGTCTGTTCATGCCGGAACCCGATATCGACGGGGCACTGATCGGCGGGGCATCTCTGGACGCGACTTCTTTCGCCTCAATGGTGCAGACCGCCGCCAACTTCGCCTGATCATGAAGAACCTGCCCACCTGCCTGCTCATACTCGACGGCTTCAGCTGGGGCACCGAATCGCCCGGAAATGCGGTGCGCGCCGCCTCGACGCCCAACCTGTCGAAGCTGTTCGCCGAGTGGCCCAACACGACGCTCGATGCGGCAGGTCTGGCCGTCGGGCTTCCCGAGGGCCTGATGGGCAACTCCGAGGTGGGCCACCTGAACATCGGAGCGGGTCGGGTCGTGTACCAGGAGCTCACGAGAATCGATCTGGCGATCAAGGACCGCTCGATATTCGACAACCCGGTTCTTGCTACCGCCATGGACGACGCGGCCTCGTCTGGTCACGCGGTGCACCTCATGGGACTGGTATCTCCGGGCGGGGTCCACAGTCACCAGCGGCATCTCTACGCTTTGGTGGAGATGGCAGCCGCTCGAGGCGTCGAGAATCTCTGGATACACTGCTTCCTCGACGGCAGAGACACACCTCCTCAAAGCGGGCTGTCATACGTCCGCCTACTCGAAGACGAGCTCGAGCGAGTCGGCGTCGGCAAGATCGCGACAGTCATGGGCCGCTACTACGCGATGGACCGAGACAACCGCTGGGACCGGGTCGAGAAGGCGTGGCAAGCCCTCGTCCTAGGCGATGGACTGCCGGCCGGCAGTGCCACCGAGGCGATCGAGCGGTCCTACAGCGAGGGTCTCGGGGACGAGTTCGTGGTTCCGGCGGTTGTTCAGCCCGCGCGCATCGAATCGGGTGACTCCGTCATCTTCTTCAACTTCCGACCCGATCGAGCGCGTGAAATCACCCGAGCATTCACCGATCCCACCTTCGTGGGCTTCGACAGGCCGGTCTCCCCCGATGTCCATTTCGTCTGTCTAACCGACTACGACCCAACTATCTCTGCCGAGGTGGCCTTTGCCAAGGAGCTGCCGAAGCACGTGCTGGCCGACGTCCTTGCCGAGCACGGGCTCAAGCAGCTCCACATCGCGGAGACTGAGAAGTACGCGCACGTGACATTCTTCTTGAACGGTGGAGCCGAAGCGGCCAAAGAGGGGGAGACCCGGGTGCTGGTCCCGAGTCCCAAGGTCACTACGTACGATCTGCAGCCGCAGATGAGCGCTCCCGAGGTGACTGACCGCCTTGTGGAGGCGATTCAGTCCGGACTCGCCGATGTGTATGTCGTCAACTACGCGAACTGCGACATGGTGGGTCACACGGGCATTTTCGAGGCCGCGGTGAGGGCCGTCGAGGCGGTGGACGAGTGCGTCGGTCGCGTCATCGCAGCCCTCGAGGCCAAAGGCGGCTCGGCTCTTGTGACAGCAGACCACGGAAACGCCGAACAGATGGTGGACTCGGACGCGTCCACTCCCTTCACAGCGCACACAACCTCATCCGTGCCCCTCGCAGTGGTCGCGCAGGGCGTTTCAGGTCTCGCTTCGGGGGGTAAGTTGGCCGACGTTGCACCGACGCTGCTGGCGCTCATCGGGGTGGAACAGCCGGAGGAGTGGACGGGGCGAAACCTGCTGCTATACTGATTCACCGCGCTCGGCACCGGCCGGGTATCGATACCGTGAAACGTCTGAAGGGCAGAGCTCGTGAACGCGTTGTTCGTCCTCACAATGATCATATGGGCCATTTCGGCCATCGGCCTCATCGTCTTCGTGCTGCTGCACTCGGGAAAAGGCACTGGTCTTTCCGAGATGTTTGGCGGAGTCATGGCGCCCACATCGACAGGCACGAGCATCATCGAGCGCAATCTCGACCGCATCACGATTGCATTCGCGGTGGCCTTCATGCTGAGTCTGATCGTCCTCATGGTGATCTACCCAGCAGCCGGGTAGCCCGCTTATTCATTCGAACGACTGACCGACCCGTCCGGCCTCGCCGGACGGGTCGTTTTCTTCTCCGGACGTAAAGTATTACCATGGTCTCAATGGGGAGAAGCGTCCCCTCTTTGGGGTTGTCCGGGCTATTCATTTTGCTTGCGTTTTGATGCATGCTCGGGGACACTCAGGAGGCTGCGTCCGCAAAAGGATTCACTTGCTGTGGACGCAGTTGTGCTGTCGTAGCACACAACGATGATGTGCGAGGATCAGGCGACAGCTGCGGGACGCAACGTCTCGAGAGGAGGCAGGAGTGCACGAAAAGTATCGCAGGCTCTTGGGTACGGTCGTGGTTCTCAGTCTCGTCGCGGCGGTCGGTCTCGGCGGATGCGCGCCGAAGCAGACCACGGGCGAGGGCACTGAGGCAGAGACCGATCAGCCCAAGAAGGGCGGCTCGATGTCGTTCTACATCGGCGAGCCGGCCTACATCGATCCGTACAACGCTCAGGAGACTGAGGGCATTCAGGTCGAGCAGACCCTGTTCGATTCCCTCACGACCTTCGATGACTTGGATCCGACGAAGGTCATTCCTTCAGCCGCGGATACCTGGGAGTCGAATGAGGACGGTTCCGTCTGGACCTTCAAGCTGAACCCGGACGGCAAGTTCTCCGATGGCACCCCTGTCAAGGCCTCGGACTTCGTGTACGCCTGGAACCGCATCGTCAACCCCAAGACGGTCAACACGGCGACGGAGAAGGCCGATCCCTCGATCATTGGCTACCACCTTGGCTTCATCCAGGGTTATGACGAGGTTGCGGCCGGCGACGCCACCGAGATGTCCGGCCTCAAGGCCGTTGACGATCTCACGTTCGAGGTAACGCTCTCGCAGTCCTTCGCTGACTTCGAGTACGTAGTGGCTCACCCGTCGCTCGCGCCGGTGCCGCAGAAGTACGTCGAAGAGGGCGTCGATTTCGAAGGCGAGAAGGTCGCTTACGGCGATATGCCGATCGGCAACGGCTCCTTCAAGATGGCCGAGCCTTGGAAGCACAACCAGTACATCAAGGTGGCGCGCAACGAGAACTACGCTGGCGACGCGCCGTACCTCGATGGCATCGAGTTCAAGATCTTCAAGGACCCGGAGACCGCCTACACCGAGTTTGAGGCGGGCAACCTGGACTTCACCCAGATCGGTGAGGGCAAGATCGCGGACGCTCAGGCCAAGTATGGCCAGGCCGCTGACGGCTACACAGTCAACGCGGGCGAGCAGACCCTGTTCGGCGCCGAGAACTCCACCTACTACATGATCCTCAACAACAAGGACGAGCTGTTCAAGGACCCGGCGTTGCGCAAGGCGATCTCCCTGGCTATCAACCGTCAGGCGATCTGCGACACGGTCTTCGAGGGCACTCGCGAGCCGGCCGACAACATCCTGCCTCCGGGCATCGCCGGTTACGAGAAGGGCGCATGGGCTGACTCCAAGTACGACATGGAGGCCGCCAAGCAGGCGCTGGCCGATGCTGGCTACCCCGAGGGCGAGGGTCTGCCCACGGTCAAGCTGAGCTTCAACAGTGGCGCCGGTCACGAGCCCATCATGGAGCTCGTGCAGGCGGACCTGAAGGCGATCGGCATCGAGAGTGAGTTCGACTCCGCCGACTTCCCCGTCTACCTGAAGCAGCTCGACGAGGGCAAGCATCAGATCGCCCGTCTCGGTTGGGTCGCTGACTACCCGATCGCGTACAACTTCCTGTACTCGCTCTTCGATTCAAAGTCTGGCGACAACAAGGCCTACTACGCCAACCCCGCGGTAGACCAGGCCATCAAGGACGGCGAGACCACGGTGGACACCGCTGCTCGCCTGGCCGAGTTCCAGCAGATCTCCAAGACCATCGGCGCCGACAACCCTGTCGCACCGCTGATGTTCTACAAGCACCACCATGTTGGCTCTGACCGCCTCCACGACTTCATCTTTGGTCCCATGTACCTTGGCAACTTTGACAAGGTCTGGGTCGAAGACGCGGCCGCCGAGTAGGTTACGGCTCACACAGAACGACATGGGGGAGGCAGGGCGCCGAGGTGCCCTGCCTCCCCTCATGAATCGTCCGTCAAGAAAGCGACGAGATGCCTCAGTACATTGGTCGGCGAATCCTTCAGTTCATACCGGTCTTCTTCGGTGTGACGCTCGCACTCTTTCTGATCGCGAACTTCATGCCCGGGGCAGACCCGATTCAGATGCGGTACGGGGAGCGCACTCCGCCTCCCGAGGTCAAGGCGCAGCTTATCGAGCAGTACGGGCTCGATCAGCCCTGGCACCAGCAGTACCTCAAGTACGTGAAGGGCCTCGTACCCGTGAAGGTCGTCGAAGGGGAAATCACTTGGACCGGGCCCGATCTTGGGACCTCCATCTACACGGGGCGTGAAGTAACCGAGATCCTCGGCGAGACGTATCCGTACACGATTCGGCTCGCCTTCGCGGCAATCATCTTAGAGATAATCTTCGGAATTGGCGCGGGAATCATCTCCGCGGTGAAGCAGTACTCCTTCTGGGATGTATTCGTCACCCTGACTACGTCAATACTCGTGTCGCTCCCCGTGTTCTGGTTGGGCATGATGCTGCAGTGGTTCTTCGGCATCTGGCTCAAGAATGCGACAGACGGCGCGTTCTATCTGCCGATTTCCGGTGCGTCGGGCATCTTCCCCGACCCCGCATACCTGATTCTTCCTGCGATAACGCTGGCCTCGGTATCCACGGCGTACGCAGCACGGATCATGCGCAGCCAGTTGCTCGAGGTGAACAGCCAAGACTACGTGCGTACTGCGCACGCGAAGGGCGCCTCAAGCAGGCGGGTCCTGTGGAAGCACTCGTTGAAGAACGCGATGATCCCTGTCGTGACGTTCATCGGACTCGATCTGGGCGCGATGTTCGCTGGCGCGGTTCTCACCGAGACGGTCTTCAACTGGCCGGGTGTGGGGTTCACCATTGCCCGGTCGATCGCCCAAAGGGACTTCCCCGTAGTATTCGGCGGCGTCACCGTCATGCTCTTCGCCGTAATGATCATCAACCTGCTGGTCGACATCTCGTACGCGTTCCTCGATCCGAGGATCAGGTACGGCGGATCGAGTGAGTAGAGGACAT
>DATHUB010000142.1:0-1566 GCA_035462695.1 Coriobacteriia bacterium
CCGCGGAACGCAGTTCCAGCGAGGACGCAGCAGCAAGCGTGATGCCGGCGGTGTCGTCGACGACCTGGGCCGCGATGTGCCGGCTGGACCGGAACACAACGAGCCGAGGACGATCCGGCGTACCGGCGATCTTCTTGCGACCGCGCGCCTGGCGGCGCAGTCGGGCGGCAGCCTTGTCGGCCATGCCCTTGTTCGTCGAAAGTGAAATGGCCATCACTTACCCGCCTTTCCAACCTTGCGGCGAACGCGCTCGCCGGCGTAGCGCACGCCCTTGCCCTTGTAGGGCTCAGGCTTGCGGATCTTGCGGATGTTGGCGGCAACTTCGCCCACAGCCTGCTTGTCGATCCCGTAGACGGTGAACTTGGTGTTGCTCTCCACCGAGAAGGTGATGCCCTCTGGTGCGTTCACGACGACCGGGTGGGAGAAGCCGAGTGCGAACTCCAGCTGCCCGGGGGACTTGAAGATCACCCGGTAGCCGACGCCCACGATCTCGAGCTTCTTCTCATAGCCAGTGGTGACGCCCACGACCATGTTGGACACGAGGGTCCTGGTCAGTCCGTGCAGCGAGCGGCTCTCGCGCTCGTCGTCGGGACGCGTGACCTCAAGCTGGCCCTCTTCATTGCGTGCGACCCTGATCGGCTCAGACACGATGTGCTGCAAAGAGCCCTTGGGGCCCTTCACCGCAACGGTCTGCCCGTCGAGGTTGACTTCGACTCCGGCCGGGATGGCGATCGGAAGCCTGCCAATTCGTGACATCTATATGCTCCTTTCGCTCACCAGACGAAGGCGAGGACTTCTCCGCCGACGCTTCGAGAGTTGGCCTCTTTGTCGGTCAGCAGACCTTGGGAGGTGGAAATGATGGCGATACCCATCCCGCCGAGCACCTTGGGCAGCGCGGTGGACTTCGCGTAGACCCGCAGGCCCGGCTTCGAGATGCGACGCACCCCGGCCAGGGAGCGTTCGCGGTTCGTGCCGTACTTCAGGGTGAGCGTGAGGGTCTTGCCCACCTCGCTGGCGGTCGGCTCGAGGACCTCGAAACCGCTGATGTAGCCCTGGGTCTTCAGGATCTCTGCGATCCCGACCTTGATCTTGCTGTGGGGCATGCTGGTCGTCTCGTGGTACGCCTGATTGGCGTTCCGCAAGCGGGTCAGCATGTCCGCGATCGGATCGGTCATTGTCATGACGTGTGGTTCTTCTTTCTCGCCACGGTTTCCGCGCGATCGCGGACCTTCAGCGGGTTGTGAATGGTGGTGGTGCTACTCACCAGGAGGACTTGGTGACGCCCGGCAGCTCGCCCTTGTGGGCCATCTCGCGGACGCAGATCCGGCACAGGCCGAACTTGCGGAACACGGCCTTCGGCCGGCCGCACCTCGTGCAGCGGGTGTAGGCGCGGACGGCGAACTTCGGCGTGCGGGCCTGCTTCACCTTCAGAGAGGTCTTAGCCATATCAGCTCACTTCTTCTTCTTGCCGGTGAACGCCGGACGCTTCTTCTTCGCGACCTCTGTCGGCTCGTCCGCCGGGGCCTTGAACGGGAAGCCGAGCGCCTTGAGCAGCGCGCGACCTTC
>DATHUB010000143.1:0-10692 GCA_035462695.1 Coriobacteriia bacterium
CCGCCGTGGCGATTGCGCTCATTCCGTGGATCGCCAGCTTTGCGCAGCTGCAGATCGACAACTCGCTGGGCGCTGCCGGCACGAACGCGGCGACTCTGACCGTGGCGAAGCTCGCCGGGGCCGGTGTTGTCTACGACGGCATGAGGAACCTCGGTGCCGGCGCGATTCTCGTGGGGATGGTGCTGGCAGCGATTCTCGCCTACATCATCGATCGCAGGTGGTGGTGGGCGGCCGGCTGGGCGTTGTTCGGCGCGGCGATGTCGTTCTTTGGCTTCATGCACGCGAGTGAACTCGGTCTCAACAGGGCGCCCGGCATGGAACTCGGGTATGTCGGCATCGCGGTGACGTGTGCGCTCATGTACTACTACGCGAAGAGCAAGGGCATCGAGCCGATCATCGACGACACGTCACGTGAGGACGAGTCGGCGATGCCGCCCGCCGAGCCGACCGGTTCGGCGCCTGCCGACTCCACCGCATAAGACCGCCGCACGAGCCGTGCGAACACGGATCACACGCATAGGGCGAATGGTCCCCCGCACGTTCGAGGGGACCGTTCGCGCTGTGTGGCGAAGGGCGCTCGCCATCGCCGTGAGCGAGCGGGATGATCCAGCGCGGCGCCCAGCTCTCGTGACGCTCGTGCGGGAGGATGTGCCGATGACCGCTGCCTCGATGGCGCTGGTGTTGGGCGCGGGGTTCGAGTTTGCGTCCTCCGGCCTGTGCGTCGGTGACCACGTCAGCTTCGACGGCGCGGTGCTACTAGTCGCCGCGGATGGTCCCCATTCGATTGCGGCCGACGCCCCGGGTGCCGCGTGCTACGACGGGCTGCTCTGCCGCGTAGGCCTCGGCGTGGATCCCTCGACGCTGTCGTCGATCGAGGGCGCAGCTCGAATCCGCCGAGAGGCCATGTGCGGCCGAAGCGCCCTGAACTCGGCGGCCTCGGCCAAGTGCGATGCGCTGCTCGGCGAACTAGCCCGCAGCACTGCTCGAGGGGAGACATCCGCAGCGGAGCAGGCGGCGCGAGCGCTCCTCGGGCTCGGTCCGGGCCTGACGCCGTCAGGCGACGATGCGCTGTGCGGTTTCATGCTCGGGCGCCGCGTCAACGGCGGGGGAGACGGGTTGGCGGACAGAGCCGTGAAGTCGGTGGCGTTCGAGGCAGCGGGGTTCACCTCGGATGTTTCCGCAGTTCAGCTCGCACTTGCGGCGAAAGGGCGATTCGGAGAGGCACTTCTCGGCGTAGCGACAGGGCTGCATGCGGGCATTTCGCTGCTTGCACGGGCCGACGTCGTCCGCTGTCTCGATGAAGGGGCGACTTCGGGTGCGGATGCGCTGCTCGGCCTCGTGGCTGGAGTGCGGGCGGGCGCACAGCCGACTCGGCTGGGATTGGACACATGATGGCACCGGCGAAGGAATGGTTCCCATGGCAGTAGAGAAACGCGTGGTCTCCGGCCTGTACCGAGATTCGGTGACGCTCATGCAGTGCGCGTCGCGCGTCGAGGCCCTTCCCGGAGTGGAGAAGGCGGGCGCGATGATGGCCACGCCAGCGAACCTCGATCTCGCTCGCGACGCGGGACTGCTGCAGGCATCAGAGAGCGTCGAGGCGGGGCCTAACGACCTGCTTCTGCTCGTGCAGACGATCGACGCCGCCGATGCGGACGCCGCGTTCCAAGAGGCCGAGCGAATCCTGACCGAGGTACCGAAGGCCGCCGCGGGCGATGAGCGAGCCGAGGTCGCGCCGCGCAGCATCCGGATGGGCCTTGCGGCGAAGCCCGACGCGTCGCTGGTGCTCGTATCGACTCCCGGCGAGTACGCCGCGTCGGAGGCGATCAAGGCACTCCACTTGGGCATGGACGCAATGGTGTTCAGCGACAACGTCTCAGTCGCCGACGAGATCGAGATGAAGCGGCTCGCCCACGATGCGGGACTGCTCCTGATGGGTCCCGACTGCGGCACCGCTATCATCGGCGGCGTCCCCCTGGGCTTCGCGAACGTGGTGCGGCGCGGCGATATCGGCGTCATCGGTGCGTCTGGGACCGGCACGCAGCAGGTCACAGCGCTCATCGATCGGTGGGGAGCGGGCGTAACGCACGCGATCGGTACCGGCAGCCACGATCTTTCGGCCGACGTCGGCGCGGTCACGATGCTCGACGCACTCAGCGCTCTCGAGGCCGATTCCGAGACGAAGGTGCTGGTGCTCGTCTCGAAGCCACCGTCGCCCGAGGTGGCCGAGCGCGTCTTGGCGGCCGCGTCGGCGGCTCGCACGCCCTCGGTCGTGTGCTTCCTCGGCGCGGATCCTGCCTCGATCGAGAGGCCCGGCGTCACTGCGGCGGAGACGCTCGAAGACGCGGCGGCCCTTGCCGTCGAGTTGTCGACGGGCGAAGCTCCCCCAGGCGCGGCGGACGCGGCCGATGCCGCTGCGGCGAAAGCGGCCGCTGATGCCCTTGCGCCGTCGCAACGCTTCATCCGCGGGCTCTACAGCGGCGGTACGTTCGGATACGAGGCCGCGCTGCTGCTCTCTGCGCGGCTCGGTGCGGTGCACTCCAACACTCCGGCTCGGCCCGAGGACGCAATTGCCGACGTGTGGAAGAGCGTGGGCCACACCGTCATCGACCTCGGCGACGACGTGTTCACCCGCGGGCGTCCCCATCCAATGATCGACTTCCGGTTGAGAGTCGATCGGATCGCCGAGGAGGCCCAAGATCCCGAGGTCGCCGTCGTTCTACTCGATTGCGTGCTCGGCTACGGCGCGCACGAGGATCCCGCGGGGCAGCTCGTGCCCGCGATCGTCGCGGCGCGACAGAGCGCCGAGGCCGACGGGCGGCGCATCGCGTTCGTCGCGAGCGTGTGCGGGACCGAGGGGGATCCGCAGGGGCTGGCAGGCCAGGAGCGGGCACTTCGCGACGCCGGCGTTCTGCTCGGCAGGAGCAACGCGCATGCGGCGCGCATCGCCGCCGACATCGTTGCGAGTCACGAAGGGAGTGAGCCGCAATGACGCGACTCCTCGAGCAAGCTCCCGTCGTCATCAACGCGGGACTGTCCTCGTTCGCCGACTCGATCACCGCGGCTGGCGGAACAGCGCTGCAACTCGACTGGCGTCCGCCCGCTGAGGGCGACGTCGAGGTCGGTCGCGCGCTCGCACGCCTCGTGGGCGACTCTGCGGTCGATGCTGCCAACGACGTGGCGTTCGGCCGGTACCTGTCGTCGCGACCGGTGTTGGCCGGGGTCGGCAAAGCGATCGAGTCGATTCCCGGGATGACCGAGAAGATGCTCCTGCACTCCGGTCCACCGATCGAGTGGGAGCGGATGTGCGGGCCGATGCAAGGCGCCGTTGTCGGGGCGATCATCTTCGAAGGCTGGGCTGCGGACCCCGATTCCGCTCGCGCGCTCGTTGCATCCGGCGACGTGGCGTTCGACGCGTGTCATCACCACGGAGCCGTCGGGCCGATGGCTGGCGTGATCAGTCCGTCGATGCCCGTCTGGCTGGTCGAGGATGCCGAGCACGGCGGGCACGCGTTCTCCAACATGAACGAGGGTCTCGGAAAAGTGCTGCGCTTCGGTGCGTTCTCCGACGACGTGATATCGCGACTCCACTGGATGGCCGACGATCTCGCGCCGGCGGCCGGCGCCGCGGTCGCCGAGCTCGGCGGCATCGAGCTCAAGCCTCTCATCGCTCAGGCCCTGCATATGGGCGACGAGTGCCACAACCGAAACACTGCGGCGTCGTCGCTGCTGTTCAAGCGCCTGGCGCCTGCCGTGTTGCGAGCCGGCGTGCCAACCGACAGAGCGCTCGCGACGCTCGAGTTCATCGCAGCCACCGATCACTTCTTCCTGAACATCTCCATGGCCGCATGCAAGGTGATGGCCGATGCGGCCCACGGGGTTGTAGGTTCCTCGATGGTGACGGCGATGTCTCGAAACGGCGTGGACTTCGGAGTACGGCTGTCCGGGACCGGCGACCGGTGGTTCATCGCGCCTGCCCCAGTCGTAGAAGGCCTGCTCTTCCCGGGTTTCTCGGCGCAGGACGCCGCTCCGGACTTGGGTGACAGCTCGATCACCGAGACGGCCGGGCTCGGCGGATTCTCGATGGGTGCGGCGCCGGCGATCGTGCAGTTCGTGGGCGGGACGCCCTCCGATGCGATCGCCTACTCGCGTGAGATGTATCACGTGACGCTGGGGAGCAATCCCGCGTTCACGCTGCCGCCGCTGGGGTTTGCACCCGCGCCGGGCGGAATCGACGCACTTCGCGTGGTCGACACCAGCATCGAGCCGGTCATCAACACCGGTATCGCTCACCGCGAAGCAGGTGTCGGGCAGGTCGGGGCCGGCGTCACGCGAGCACCGCTCGCGTGCTTCTCGCAGGCGGTCGTCGCCTTGGCGCAGGAAATCGCGCCATGACATCGTCAAGGGTCGCGGTCATCGCTGTGGGCGGGAACGCGCTGATCATGGATCCGGAGCACCAGTCCGCGGCCGACCAGTTCAGGTCGGTCGAGGGTTCGATGCAGGGAGTCGTGGACTTGATCTGCGACGGGTGGACCGTGGTGCTCACACATGGGAACGGCCCGCAGGTCGGGCTGGTGCTGCGGCGCTCGGAGCTCTCGGCACCGGAGATTCCTCCACTGCCGATGGACTACGCCGATGCCGACACCCAAGGCATGCTCGGCTACATGTTCCAGCGCGCCATGGGAAACGAGCTTCGACGCCGAGGGACGCCGAGCCGCGCGGTCACCGTCCTGACGCAAGTCGTCGTCTCCGTCGACGATCCGGCGATGGTGCACCCGAGCAAGCCGGTCGGGTCGTTTCTCACGCAGGAGCAAGCCGAGGAGATTCACGCACGTGACGGGTGGAGCATTGCCGAGGACGCCGGCCGGGGCTGGCGGCGCGTCGTGCCATCTCCGTACCCACGCGAGATCGTCGAGATCGAGGCGATCAAGACGCTCGTGGCCGCAGGGCACGTCGTGGTTGCATGCGGTGGGGGCGGTATTCCGGTCGTCCGTGAGGGCGACGCGCTGTGTGGGACGTGGGCCGTAATCGACAAGGACCTCACCGCCAGTCTGCTCGCGCGCGAGCTGAAGGCGGACTTGCTTGCCATCCTGACCGGTGTCGATCGGGTAGCGACCGGCTTCGGCACTCCGGCGCAGGAGTGGCTCGATACCGTCTCCGCTGCCGATCTGAGAGCGGCACATGATGTCGGTGAGTTTCCCGCGGGCAGTATGGAGCCGAAGGTCCGGGCAGTGCTGGAGTTCCTCGACGCGGGCGGACCGCGCGCGATCATCACCGACAAGGACCATCTGGTCGAAGCAGTCGCCGGTCGCGCCGGCACGACCATCACGCCGTGATGTCGCGGGGCGCCTGGCGGCGATCTGCGCTACGCGCAGTAGACTCGGACCGTGTCGCCGTCCTTCGAATCCACGTTGATCTCCATTTCGCGCAGGGCTTCGACTAGCTCGTCGATGTCTTCCGGCTTGAGGTTCGAGAAGTCGATGGACATTCCGTGCTCAGCCATGGAGTCGTTGATCTGATCCATCGCCTGCGGAGGGATGAGTGACGTGAGCTTCAGCCCCGAACGAACCAGCGCAATCGGGATCTTCACATCCACGTTGTCGCCCTGGCCGCCGATGACTTTGACGTAGAGGAACTTCGGAAGTGCCGCAATCAGGGGACCCGCATCGCCTTTGATCGCCGGACCTGCCGCGGCGCTCGGGGCACCTTCGCTACTGCCGAGCGCGTCGAGGAGTCGCCCAGCCTCGTCTGCACTGATCTTGCCCTCTGCGAGTAGGTTGAGAATACGGCTTCGATCTTCACTCATGGTTAACACCCTTTCTCATTGGAACGTCATGTCGATAGCGGACTCGCTGTCGTTGATGCGGATGACCATTCCGCGTGTGTGCGCAAGTGCCGCAAATGAGCCAGCGAGCAAGATTGTGTAGTGGTGGTACGGCCTTCCGAACAAGAGCAGGGCTACATCGACAAGAATCGTCAGCACAAGCGACACGACAACGAGCGCCAAGGCTACTGGCCACAGCAGGAACAGCGGCAACCAGATGTGGACTGGACTCTTGTCTGCCGGCGTAACGCGCAGATCCAAGATCGCCGGAGGCACGCTCATCGCCGGAACCTCTCCGCCGCCTCGTCTGCCGAGATCTCGCCACGCTCGAGCAGATCCAGGATGTCTTCTCTCGCGGGGTCTCTCACCGGGGAGGCTGCGACTTCGACCAACTGGAGCTGCGTGATGATGCGGTTGAGGCGGTTCTTGACTGTCGGGTAGCTGATCCCGAACGCCTTCTCCATCTCCTTGATCGAGCCGTGGCTGCGGACGAACTCGCTCACGAACACCTGGTCCTCGTAGCGCAAGCGGGCCAGTGGCGGTAGCTCGAACTCTCCTTGGACCGAGATCCCTGATTCCATCCGCACTTCCGTAACCAGGAACGGGCGACCACCGGTCAAATCGGTCAACTCGTGCCAGTCATTCGTCATACAGCATTCCTCCTTTCGTTCATTTGACGAACTACATATACCCAATATGGTTAAATAAATCAATATACAACTTGTAAAACTCAATACGCCCGTAGTGCGGCGGCCGCTACGCAAGACGTGTCCGCACCGGGAAAATCCCGGCTAGACCGCAGTTCGCTTGAGCCAGCATGCCTCACGGGTGCTGGGTACAACGTCCTCAAGAAGTGGGCGCGATTGCGGCGGAGGTGAGGTTGCGTGAGCGACACTACCGGTGTTCCCGAGGGCTTCGACGACATGTTGGAGTTCCCCCTGATGCAGGCCTTGCTCGGAAGGCGTTCTCGGCGGTTCTTCAGAGGGGCCGAGATTCCCGACGGTGTGTTCGCTTTCCGCTCCGAGCACGAGCCGATGCCCCTATCAGAACTCGAGAAGCTCCTCGTTGTGGGCGCGTGTGGAAGCAATACAGGCTGGCATCACATGATTCATCGTGCCGAGAGGTATGCTCCCAATCTCTCCAACTACGCGGGGGCCGCAGGCGGCCGCACGTTCCCCTCGTCGGCCGGCTTTCATACCAGCAAGACCTTCTTCACCGACGATCAGGGGGTCTACGTACTCGACAACCGCGATGCTCCGGCCGTCGCGGAGCGCTCCGCCGAGGGGCTGGTTGCGCTCGATGAGGTGCTCGGCGGGCTCCGCCATCAGATCCGGACGTTGCAGAGCGGTCGCCTCTACCTGCCGGCAGAGCCCCCATTCGTCGAAGCCCACAACACTTGGGTTGCGAACCGGCCGGGGACCTTGCTGGTCATACCGGTCGGGGACTTGGCTCAGCACGCTCTTCTCAGCTTGTGCTACCTGCTCCAGAACGGAGCTGTGGTCACCGACGACATCAACGGGATGCCCATACCTGGGATCGAGGCGTTCGGGCATTTGGTCGACGAAGGAGCGGTGTGGCCAATCACGCTGCTCGACCAATTTGCTCTGAGCGAGGTGACAGTCGAGCTTTCGACGAGCTGCTACGCCGGTGCCCTGATGCTGCAGTCAATGGGGCTCGGAGGTTGGATGTTCGACGGGCTCGATCCGTTCAGCATCTTGGGTGCAAGTGGAGATCCGAACGTACCCGGTCTCGGGTTCAGATACGACCTGAAGGAGCAGTGGCCGTACCCCAACCCAACAGGTCTCGCAGGGGTGATGGAGGGATTCTGCCCGCCCCACTACGCCGACATGCGAGCCGCGGTAGATGCAGTCGTCGAGCGCAAGTTCGGCCCTGGGGGTCCGTTCCACCCGGAGACGCCGGGGCCATGGAAGGACTCGAGAAGGGTGCGCTCCGCCGCGCAGGTGCACGACGACGAGTTCAAGGAATGCGTGGCGCTGCAGGCGCAGTACATCTTGGAGACCTTTGGCAAGTTCCCGGCTACCGTGCCATCGATCTTCTGTCTCACGTACCTGCAGGCCCACCACCTAGACCTTGAGTTCTACGACCAGCTGTACCAGCCGGGTGCGTACCTCAGGACGCACGCCGAGCACATGAAGCGCTGGCATCCGGATGTGGAGTAGTGCCGAGTGAGACAGGTCATCGCGTACACGACGCAAGAGAAGGACCGCCCGATGGGCGGTCCTTATTCATAAGTCCCTGGGTGCTCGGCGGACTGCTCCTCTGCGATGGGCAGCGAGTCCTTCTAGCGCATGCTGCGCGCGCGCACGTTTCCTACGTACGTACCGACGTCGACCGCCAAGGCCAGGCCCAACCACACCCAGTCGAACCCGCTGATTCCGCCTGGGAAAACGAGTACGTACATGATGGTCGTCCACGGAACGAAGATCACGCCCAGAAGCGGCCAGAAGAAGTTCGTGAAAGTGGCGTTCATGCGGAACGGTTGGAAGAGCCACCACAGGAGAAATGCCAAACGCGGCGCTCCAGCGAGCAACACTGCGAACAGACAGCAACCCATGAGTCCCCCTCGGTCACATGTGTGCTCGGGCTACCACATTTCCGTCCGAGCCCCCTGCAAGACAAAGATCAGTTCGAACGTACCCCAGGAACGGAGGGCTGAGAAGCGCCACCCATCCCTGCTAGTTTCCCCGCCTCATCTCGTCGAGCGCCGCCGCCACTGCGAGCACCAGACCGACGTCCTGCCCTGGGGTGACCTCGATTCCGTACGTGTCGCGCACGCGGAACCACTTCATCGAGACTTCGGCGACCTTCTGGCGGCCGTCGCTGATCTCGTACTCGTGGTTAACGATGTTGCCCTGAACGTCCCAGTCGCCACCGCCTTCGATCTTCACGTCGAAGCGATCGCGAACCGGAGAGATGAGTGCCTTCTTCACGGTCGCAAGGTGGCGTCCGCCCCGCTCGATCTCCATGGTGTCTTTGACCCGGAGCATCCGCTCCTGGATCGATGCGACCTCGCTGCCGTTCGCGTCCTCGAGAACGAAGGTGCTGCGCGCGCGCAACGCTTTGCCGTTGACCTTGAACGCGCGATTGCCGCGGTTGTCCTCGATCCAAGCGTCGTCGCCGATGGAGAAGACCTTCTCGCGCATCTGGTAGCGGATCGGTCCGTTGTCGCCACGCAGGCCTCCGCCGCCACCCGGTCCCGGGCCCCCGCCCACTCGGTCTCGCAGTCCCATTCGTGACCTCCCTCACTCGACCCGCCGGACACGCGTGTTGTCGCCACGCCCGGTGCTTGTATCATGAGTACCAGCTAAACCTTACCAGTACTTTGTTACCCAAGACGGAATCGTCTCAGGGGGCGAGTTGTGGAGAATCCGCAAGTTCTGATCGGCGTGTTGGCGGTTCTTGGATACGCGCTGATCTCTCGGCGGCTCAACCGCTGGTGGATCAGCATGCCGGCGGCGATGCTCGTGCTGGGAGTCATAGCAGGCCCGCTTGGGCTCGGTTTGGTTGGTGCCGACGTCGAAGCCGAGGCGGTCAAAGTGACCGCCGAATTGACTCTGGCGCTCATGCTCTTCCACGACGCCGTGCGCATCGATTTGCGCGCCCTTAGGCGCGGCTACTCCGTGCCTATGCGCCTGTTGGGCATCGGGCTGCCGGTCATGTTGGTGATTGGCACCGTGGTGGCCTACGCCATCTTCCCGGATTGGGGGCTGATAGGCGCCGCTCTCGTTGCAACCATGTTGGCGCCGACGGACGCTGCGCTCGGCGATGCCGTGGTGTCCGATACGCGAGTGCCCGTGCGGATCAGGCAGGGACTGAGCATCGAGAGCGGGCTCAATGATGGACTGTCGGTGCCCATCTTCCTGGTGCTGCTCGCGGTCGCCTCTGAGCCGGGCAGCGCCGAGAGGGGCGTGCTCGTCGCCGAGCTCGCACAGCAGATCGGCCTCGGTGTGGTGTGCGGAATGGTGATTGGCGGAGGTGGCGGCGCTCTGTTCCGCCTGGCTGTCGGCCGGGAGATGATCGAAGGGACCTGGCGGCTCATCGGCATCACCGCGATTGCGTTCAGTTGCTTCGTGAGCGCCGCGGTCCTCGGTGGAAGCGGGTTCATCGGGGCGTTTGTCGGCGGTCTCGCGTTCGGGCTGGCCTCGGAGGCCCGCTCTGCGGACGACAACGCGCTCACCGAGTACTTGGGAACCGTGTTCGATTCGGTGAGCTTCTTCCTGCTTGGCGCCGCCGTTCTCCCTTTCGTAGCGCAGCGCTTCGACTGGCGGATGGCCCTCTACGCCACACTGAGCCTTGCGCTCATCAGGATGGTGTCGGTTGTCGTCGCCATGATCCGCAGCGGCGCGCGCAAACGCACGGTTGCCTTCATGGGTTGGTTCGGCCCACGCGGTTTGGCGACCCTTGTCTTCTCAGTGCTAGTCATCGACGCGAATATTCCGAACGGTGATCTGATCGCGTCGGCCGCCATCATCGGTGTCGTTCTGAGCGTCTTCGCCCATGGGTTCTCGGCGCCACCTCTTGTCCGCGCCTACTCGGAGTGGTGGAACCGCCATCCACGAAACAAGTCGGCGTCGATGGAGGCGGAGTCGGTCCACGAGCATCGGCTGGGAATCGCCCACATGAGCGAGTCGGCCGACGAGCCAATGTAGGGCCGCGACCGACCTTACGTCGGCGCCTGGCCCATAGACGCGCACGCCCAATCACCAGTTGCGGGAGTGACCATCCGGCAACCCGCTAGTCGCCACCTGCTGGCCGCTCGTCATCCTTGTGGGGACAGGAATAGACGGCCTGTCTCTTTCTGGGGAGACAGTAACCAATGGCGACCAGCCTATCGAGGAGGCGTGCTGCTT
>DATHUB010000144.1:0-5169 GCA_035462695.1 Coriobacteriia bacterium
GATTTGCCAGCCTGAACAACAGCGGCCGAGCGTTTCGCGTCAGCACCTGGCGCAACTACTAACCCGCGTCTCGCGCAGTTTGATGTTGCTCCTTCGTTGAGGAGAACTCACCATACGGCTGCGCGCATCGTTGGGTCGATCAGGCAGCAAAGAGAGCACGACGACATCAGTTCACGGTCGTAATCGATGGGGTTGACCTGAACGAGGAGGTACTGCAGCGCATCAACGCATCGGTGCAGAAGGCGGCCGTTACCTCTTTGGCCGACCTGGACCTGCAAGGCGACTTCCGCGTCCACTTCCCGAAGTTTCCGCGACCGGACTGGTGGGGTCTATGGCTCGACCCGATCGGGCCTGAACAACTCGAGAAGGGAGGCTTTCCGACAATCGAGGAGCTAGGCGGTCCCGGATTCGGGCGGTGAGTCGCATGTCCGGGCAGCACCTCTGTCCAAGCGCGCCGGCGGCAGAAGGAGCGATCCTCCTCGGAGTGGTGGGGCCCGATGGGGAGCTTGGCTACGTACAGCCCCTGATCGAGATCGACGCCGAGTTTCTCGACCTGGCCCGCGAGCGCGGTCGACCCGAGGAACGCTTTCGCTTCTCTTCGCCCTGCCTTGAGGCGGGATGCGGGTATTGGACCGGCTCAGCCTGTGGCGTGCTCGAGCAGGTACTCAGCGCACGCGACAAAGGCCAGATCCCGCCGGCCGAAGACCTGCCGCACTGCATGATCCGTCGGTCGTGCCGGTGGTATGCGCAGTCCGGCAGCGACGCGTGTCTGGTGTGCCCCTTCGTTATCACGTCGACCGGTACCCTGGGTGCGGAAACGCGCGTGGCTGAAGTCCCACAGGACGCGGCAGAGACTCTGACAGCGGGATCGCGCAGCTAGATGGATGATCACATCGTGAGCGCGAGCGAACACAATGCCCGTGTCGGACTCCACTATTGCTGTAGTCGAGGTGAGCGGACGACTGCGGCTACGGTGTGGTGGTTAGGCGGCGCTGGGAATCAGCGCGGGAAAGGCACCTGGCCGTCGCTAGCCAGAGTGGCCAGAGTGTTGAGCACGGTCAGCAGGCTGGCCGTGAGGATCGCGAAAACAGTCGTGCGAAGTCGCTTGGGCATTGCCAGCTCCCTTCTGGCCGCCCGGATCACCTCGACTCGCTGCTCGCGCAGCGGCGTTGCTCAGCCTACTATGAGTGGATGCGGAATACTACTATCTTTTTAGAACAGACCTACGGCGCGCGGAGTGCCTTCTGCGCCGCTATCGGAGCGGAGCTTCGCGCACGGCGCCTTGCCTGTCGCTTGTCGCAGCGCGACTTGGCAACTCCCTTGACCGCTGCCTACGTGTCATCTGTCGAGACTGGGCGCGTCATTCCGTCGCTGCCGGCACTGTTGATGATGCTCGACCGGTTAGGCGTGAGCCCGCCGATCTATTTCGAAGCTGTCAACTGCCGCTTGCGACGCGTGTAGACTTCGGCGCATGGTCACCAAGCAATCCCGCCGCACCCGGCGGGTAGTGGTTGTCGATGAGAGCGCCTTGGCAAGGCGGATTGGCCAACGCATCCGCGAAGCTCGACTACGACGAGCCGTTTCGCAGCGGGAGCTCGCCGGTGATCGGTTCACCGGGCAGTACGTGTCGAGCTTGGAGCGAGGGGCCGTCAAGCCCTCCATGGCCGCGCTGAACTATCTTGCTGGCCGGCTCGGAGTCAACGTGCGGGAACTATTGGATCCGTCGACCGAGCCATGGTCGCGCGTTGAGGCCGATCTCCTCCTCGCTACCGGCGACCTCGCGGCTGCGGAGCGCCAATACCGCGAGCTGGCGGACAGCGCACCGACTGCCGGTGCGCGGGCTGAGGCAGTGCTGGGAAGGTCGGAAGCGTTATGTCGCCAGAACCGCGGTTCGGAGGCGATCAGCCCAGCAGCAGAGGCCCTCGAGTTGTTCCAAAGTGCCGGGCGGCCGGTCGACGCGGCATGGGCAGCCTACTGGTTGGCGTCAGCGCAGTACCAGACTGATAACGTCGTTGAGGCCCGCGCTCTGCTTGATGATCTGCTGCAACGGGTTCGCAGCGGTCTGGATGTTGAGCCTGGCTTCAAGATGCGTCTGCTGACCTCCCTGGCCTCGGTGGCCGGATGGAGCGGCGATCACACCATGGCCCTCTCGTATCTCGAAGAGGGTCGAGAGCTCATCGACTCTCTGGATCCGCGGGTCCAAGCGGCATTCTTCTATTCACTGGCGCAGAACTACAAGCAGGCTGGAGATCTCGAGGCGGCGGTTCGGGCCGCCAACCGAAGCCTGAGCCTATACAAAGGCCTCGGTTCGCGCCTCGAGGTGAGTGTGCTGCACAACCACCTCGCCTTGACCTATCTCAAACTCGGCAACGCCAAGCGCGCGGCCACGTTTGCTTCCTTAGCAGCAACGGAGGCCGAGGAGCTGGGCGACGACCGTTCCAGAGCCTGGGTGACCGAGACGCAGGCCGAGATAGCGCTTGCTCAAGGACGAGCCGAAGAGGCATTGAAGCTGTGCGAGCGCAGTGTGCAACTGGGCGGGTCGCCCGAGACGATGCTGGCGGCATCGTTGACTGCGGCCAAGGCTCATCAGGCGCTCGGCAGGACACAGGAGGCGGGCGCGGAATATCAGCGTGCCCAAGAGATCGCCCAGGCCAGTCCGTCAAGCGTGCGGCGCCGCCAGGTACTAGCCGCGTACGCGGACTTCCTCACCGAGGTTGGCGATGAAAAGGCCGCTCTGGCGCTCTATCGAGAGGCGTTGACGCAGTAATTGCGGGCGTGAGTTGCCGGTCAGCCCACGCACGCCACCAGCACGCACGTGTCAGATAAAGGATAGGGTCCGCGATGGTCGAGTTGATTGATTGGAACCAAGCTAGAGCCCAGAATGCCGGCACGCCGGGGTGGCACACCCTGGCGGTCAAGTTGACTGGCGAGACCCGACGCCCTGCCGATCGGGTGTTCGTTGCCGTTGAGAAGGATCCATCAGATGGTCGGTGCCATGTCCTGGTTGCTGCCGATATTCGCGAGGTCGGCCCGGACGTCATGACGCCATTCGAGCTGGACTGTCGTCTCACGCTCGCATCGATCCGAACATTCGTGCTTGTCGGTGCGACTCGCTCGGAGGAGATCTCTGCCACCACGCCATGATGCGCGCTTACTGGCCTGCGCCGAGCCGGCAACATGGGGCGCTGAAGCCGCTCGATTCGGCTGATTCCGCTACCCGGTCGGAGCGAGCCAAGCCCTCGCTAACGGACAACCTGCGGGGCCGGGCAGTAGAAGCGCCCTACCCCGCCGACGCCGACATGCCTGCTTTTCGCTACTCAACCATTCGGCAGGTAGTGCGCCAGCCGTCCCGTCTGGACCGTGCGATCGCGGCGCAGGCGCCCGGCCCTTGACTTTGGCTGGGAACTACCCTCAGTCGCAGTATGCGACGGAGAATTCGACAGATGGCAATCCCCAGTTGTCCCGCCTGCAAGGCGACGGCTTGGACAGGTACATATCGGGCCCAGGTAGAACGCTGGTGGTCGACCAGCGGCCAGGACAGCCAGCCGCAACTGGTGTACGAGGACGAAGACCACGGGGAGTGGGCTGAGATTGATTGCGAGCGGTGCCGCGCGCCAGTTCCCGAGTGGCTGCGTGATCAGGTGCTGACGCGGCTGCTCGGTGGTGCCTAGGGCCTCGTCCGACATGCAGACCTGCGAACGGGGGCTGCTCTCCCGGTGCGGGCCCAATGCGGAGGTCCACCAGACTTGATTCCCAGGCAAGCCATCGATGCATCGAGCTGGTGAATTGGCCCCATCTCGGCCGTGCTGTGCGACTCACCGCCGCCGATCGACTCGCTCCCGTCGCGTGCGTGAGCCTGCGGGCATCGTCCGACCTCGCGGATCGAGCGTGTCCAGGGTGATCCCGTAGAGCTCTGCAAACTCGAAGGCTTCGGTCAGCAAGAGGCGTCGATTCCCCAGCTCGAGCTGCGCTAGGCGGCTCTGCGAAAGTCCCATCCGCCGCGCAGCTTCAGGCTGCGAGAGGCCGGCCGCTTGCCGCGCATCGCCGAGCAGCATGCCGACGACCCGGTCCTGTTCAGGTTGCGTTCCAGCCACGGCCTCTCCCTCCTTGCCATCCTTCAGGACGAGGCAGCCTACCTGCCCGGTTGCCTTGCGTCAAGGCAAAATCCGACTTGACGCATCATACCCCGGACGCGTAAAGTCGGCTCAACATGTCTAATCGTTTTCTGACTAAATCCGGCACAGAGCGCGCTGGGGAGGCCCTTGAGCTGGTCAGAGTCCACCGCGGCTATTCGCTGGCCGAGGCAGCTGAGGCGGTGGGATGGTCGCTCGACCGCCTGGCCAGAGTCGAGGCAGGGCAGCGCCATGTCACCTGGGTCGAAGCTCTCGACCTGCTCACCGCGATCGGCGCAGGTTTCGATGACCTTACAGCCGCATGGTCGGAGGCGGGGAAGCGCCAGCGCGGACCGGCTGGCCAGCGAACCAGGGCTCGATCGTGAGCGCACAGCAGTTCGTCCCTGGTGCGCCGCAGAGGTCGGCCCGAGAAGTCCAGGCCGACTTCGGAGAGTGGATGGCTGCCCATCGTGTCAGCCTCTCGAGCGCGCTGCGCTGGGATGCGATCATCGGACACGCCGAGGCCAAGCAGGAACTGCGCGGTGTGTTGGCTGCGCTGTTGCAGCCTCAGTCATTGGCTGATGTCGGGGCTTCGTTACCGCGCGGACTGTTGCTGCACGGCGACCCCGGCACCGGAAAGAGCCTCACGGCGCGCACCTTCGCCGTCGAACTCGACCGTGCCGCCCGCTCCGGTGGCGGCGAACCGGTACCGTTCTATGAGGTCCCAGCGGGCGAGTTGGGCGCTGATCGCCTCGGCCAACTCGGCCGCTGGGCGAGCGCTCTGGCCGGCCCGGCCGTTCTGTACGTGGATGAGATCGAGCTGTGGGGGGCTGACCGCGACTCCGGCGTCCACGACCCGGCTACCCGCGCCAGCCTGTTCGCTGCGCTCTCAGTACTTGATGGTCTCGCCGACACGAGCCGCCTGATCTGGATGGCGTCTGCCAACAAGCACCCATCACAACTCGACGAGGCCTTGTGCCGTCCAGGCCGGTTTGGCTATCACATCGCGCTTGCTGGTCCTGACAACGTCGAGATCGCGCAACTGCTGAGTGCGCAG
>DATHUB010000145.1:0-7115 GCA_035462695.1 Coriobacteriia bacterium
AGGTGCGCGGCAAGGTCGGGACAGACGGGCTGACGCATGATGAGCAGGTGATCCCCGCGCACGTAGATGTCCTGCTTCACGCTTAAGTCGATGAAATCGTTCGGAATCAGAACGTCGCGCGGGTCCAGAAGGTGATTGAGTGAGCCCACGCCGCCGTCAGCGATCACCTTGCGAACGCCCGCTTCATGGAAGACCCAGAAGGCCTGCAGCGAAGCGTCACCGCGTTTCACCCCCCGCCGCCACCCGTGCATCCTGATGGCGAGCGCATCACGGGAACCCCGGTCACCGTGGACGCGGAAGTGGGTGAAGGCGGGCGAGCGACCGAAGGGGGTGTCGAACTCTAGCCCCTCGCCGAGCACGGTCACCCGCGCGTCGTCCAGTGCTGCCGGGAAGTCGAACGACAGCGAGCCTGAGCCCCCACAGATGCCGAACTCCGCCGCTGGAACCAGCTGGTCTGACATGGGCAAACCTCCTCGATGAGAGGGTACCCGAGCCGACCGAGGGACGCCACGCGCCGGTCGAGGGACGCCATGCGCCGGCTGAGGCGGGCGTGATTCGACAATCTGCTCTCTGGTCGAGCGCAGAGGGCTTCCGCGTGGGAACAATCGGTCAGCCGGGTCGGAGCGGAACCCGGGGACACGGGAGGTGATTGGCGTGGCACCTATCGAAGGGACTCTCAGGAACAATCCCGCAATCGCGATGCTGGCCGAGGGCGATATCGAGCAGGCACGCTTGTTCTGGCGCGATGTCATGGGCCTTGAGGAGGTCTACCACGACCGCGTAATCGGGGAAGCCGCGTTCCGAAGCGGCGGCACCGTCTTCGGCATCTATCAGCACTCCGGGGGAAGCAAGGCCGATCACACGCAGCTGGCATTCCAGGTCGACGACGTCCCGCGCACCGTTGAGGCGATTCGATCGAGAGGCGTCCAGTTCGAGGAGTACGACCTTCAGAACCTGAAGACACACAACGGAGTAGCCGAGATGGGGGAGACGGGCCAGGGTGCATGGTTCAAAGACCCCGGTGGCAACATAATCGGCATACTCACGACGTCTGACACGCTGGTGGGTGCGATTGCCGCGCGGCCGGTGATTGAGGCGAGTGTGTTGTAGCCGCATCCCTGGGTCTCCAGCACGACGATATGGGCGCCCCCTTCGCGGGGCGCCCGTTTGGCACTGGCATCTTCATCGGCTCGGTCAGGTGCGCTACATTCTGGTTCCCACTCTCTGGAAGGCAAGGACTGCTTGATGAGCTACCACCCCATGCGTCGGCACGACCGCGAAATCACCGACCCGGAAATCGCGGACGAGATACTCCGCTCCGGGCGCTTCGCCACGATTGCGCTCGCGGGACCGGATCCCTATTTGGTCACGATGAGCTGTGGGTACGACCCGGAACTAAGACGGCTCTGCTTCCACGTTGCGAAAGAAGGGCGAAAGCTCGAGCGCGTGGCTGCGGATCCGCGCGGGTGTGCGACCGTCATCCAAGACCTCGGCTACAAGCACGGAGAGTGCGCACACCCCTTCCGCTCGGTCGTCGCGTTCGGCAGGCTGCGGGTTGTGGAAGAACCCAGCGATGCTCGCCGAGCGATGCGTACCCTTCTCGAACAACTCGAGGGTGACCAAGGGGCGTGGGAAGCGATGGGCCTAGACGATGACTCTCGGTTCGGTCGCTTCGCCGTTCTGGTATTCGAGATCGACTCCGTCTCAGCCAAAGAGGGCGAGTAGCCACCTGCGGAGAACCGACATGACCCCGCGTTGCTAGGAGTTGCGGCTCCGCGCGCCGCCTCCGTACGCGCCGAGGTCCGCCACAACCGCGATGACCAGAATGGCGATATCTAGGACGGTGAGACCGCCGGGAGCGACGAGCGTGTACGCGAGCGTGGTCCACGGCAGGATGAAGAAACCGATCAGCGGCAGCCAGATGTTCCCGAACGCCTCGGTGATCCAATCGTTGAACAGCCACATGAGCACAAGCACGAACCGCGGCGCGAACGCGAATGCGAGAGCGATCCAGCAGCACATGGTCTCCCCTTTGGTTGCTTCCTCGGAGACTTTCTACCCCCAGAGCATGACAGTCCGCGTTTCCTTCATGAAGACCGCCGAGCTGCCCGCATCCACGATGGGTAGTGAAAGCATCATGAGTTCGCCCGTTGTGCCGGCGGCAGGGAAGGAAGCTCGGTGCGTCTCCATACGCACAGCACCAGACGGAGATTCCGCGCGTCGCTATTCGCGCTTGCTGCGTTGCTGGCGGTCCTCACTGTCGCAACGTGGCTCATCGCGAACCACCGAGACCCGCGGGCAATCAGTCAGGATGAGCTTCATCGGATCGCTACTCACTCGGAATCCGCAGTGATGAAGCCGCTACCCAGGCTTCACCGGGTGGTCATCGAGCCCGTCTCCCCAGGCGAGGTGCTCGACGCGACCGTGGCGTACCTTCCCCAGCCTGGCAACGAGGGCACACAATTCGAGGTTCAAGGTCTCTACGACCCGTTGTCGGAAGAGATTCACATCACTGGTGTCCTGGTTCGGATACAGGCATCGTTTGCGAAACCCTGGATTCAGCCGCTCTTTCGCCAGACGTTGCGACACGAGTACGGTCATGCGTTCTTGTACGACTGGACCAAGGATCATGGCTGGATAGGCACTGCGCTCGGAGAGTTCGGGCGCACCCAAGGCAGCATCGACCCAAGCGAGTTTCCGAGCGCGCTTCGAGGGGTCGTCATCGAGTACCAGCGTGTGGACAGCGAGGTGTATGGCTCCAGCTACTTCACGAGCAGTTTCAACGAGTATGTGGCGGAGAGCTACGCACGGTACCTCGATGGCGAGGACGTGCCTCCCCATGTGCGCCGCTTGCTTGACTCTGCGTCTGACCGCTAGGTGTTGCTAGCCGAATCGCCGCACCTCTCGGTAGAGCGTGTCGCGCTGTACGGGCACGAACCCCGCGTCGGCAATGAGGCGTACCAGCTCCTCGCGCGCGAGCATGAATCGCGTTCCTGCGGCGGCCACGACGTTCTCCTCGATCATCGTCGAGCCCATGTCGTTCGCGCCAAAGGCGAGGGCCACTTGGCCGATCTTGCTGCCCTGGGTGACCCAACTCGCCTGGATATTCCGAACGTTGTCGAGGTAGAGCCGAGAGACCGCGAGCATCCTCAGATACTCGTAGCCACTTGCAGCGGTCATGACCGCTCCCCGTCCCGAATACTCGTCGGCAGCGAGCTCCGTGTTTCCCGGCTGGAACGACCACGGGATAAAGGCGCGAAAGCCCACGTGTCCCGCCGCCACGGCCTCATCTTGGACCTCGCGAATACGCCGGAGGTGTTCGATGCGCTCCTCGGCAGTCTCGAGTCCGCCAAACATCATCGTGGCCGTCGTCGAGATGTCGAGCTTGTGCGCCTCGCGCATCACGTCCAGCCACTGCGCGGAGGTCGCCTTCTTCGGGGAGACGTGGCTGCGTACCCTGTCGACGAGTATCTCCGCCCCGCCCCCCGGCAGCGAGTCGAGACCAGCATCGCGCAGGCGCTCGAGCACCCTCGGAACGGGTATGCCGGAGAGTTTGGAGATGTGGGCGATCTCTGGCGGACCGAAACCGTGCACGTGTATCCCGGGGTTGTCCTCTTTGACGGCCGCGAGCATCTCCTCGTACCACTCGATTCCGAGGTCGGGATGCATGCCACCCTGAAGAAGGATAGCGGTGCCTTCCAGCCCGATGGTCTCGGCAACCTTCTCTGCGAGCTGTTCGCGAGAGAGGACATAGGAGTTCTCGGCGCCGGGCGTGGCGTAGAAGGCGCAGAATCGGCAGCCTGAGACGCAGACGTTGGTGTAGTTCACGTTGCGGTCGACGATGAACGTCACGGCGTTGTCGGGGACGAGGCGACGGCGAACCGCTGCAGCGGCGGCTCCAAGCGCAAGGAACTCCCCGTGCTCGAGCAGCGAGAGCGCGTGCTCGTCGCACAGTCTCGCTTCGCCGCGCACCACGTCGTTGGTCATCCCGGTGATGTCGGCGGCCGTTTCCTGAGAGCGGCGGTTCACTCCGACTCCCCAAAGACATTGAGCCGCGGCACGCTGTCGAGCTGTCCAAGCGCGGCGGCCTCGGAGAGATAGCGCGTGAGACCGTCTCGGTAGCGTGGCTCGAAGCGAAACTGCAGTGCATCGAAGTAGCTGCGGAACCGGTCGGCGCCGAAGTGCTCCCACCGGGCGGCGTATTCGGATATGTCGTCGAGGTGGTTGCGACAGTAGGCGAGGGAGCCGGCAAGCGCGTGTGCGACCGCTGCGGTGGCGGCCGGGCTTTGCTCGGCAAACTCGCGCCTGACGGCCCACACGGCATAGACCATTGGCATGCCGGTCCAGCTCTTCCACTCCGCCCCTAAATCGTAGGTGTACAGGCCGGTGGGCGGCTCCCAGTACGCGCGAATCGCCTCGTCACCGATGAGCAGAGCGGCATCCGCATCACGAAGCATGGCGGGCAGGTCGGGCGGCATCTCCACGTAGCTCGGCGCGACCCCCCAGCGCTTGGCGAGAAGAATGCGCGCGAGCACCTGCGAGGTGCGCGAGTTGGCCGCTAGGGCGACGGTCGAGCCTTCGCCGATCGTCTCGGCGGGGACTTTGGAGACGAGCAGTATGGACTGCACCTCGCCGTCGCTCGAGATCGAGATGTCAGGCAGCAAGACGAGGTCGTCCGCGTTGCGTGCGTACTCGATGGCCGGTATGGGTGCCACGTCCAGCTTCCCGCCCACGATCATCTGCGCCAGATCGGCAGGATCGGCGCGTACGAGGTCTACGTCGAGCAGCACGTCCTGCTTGACCATGCCGTAGTACAGCGGAAGGCAGTTGATGAACTGTATGTGGCCGAGCCGGGGTCGGGGCACCGTCAGGAGCCCGTCGCTACGGTTCCGCTGGCAACGCCCACGCGCGGTGGTGACCCGATGGGGCCGGCATCCCAGGCTGGCGCCTTCGGTTCCTCGGCGTAGGTGCGGACGATGCGGTACAGGGTGTCGCGCTCCACGGCGACGTGACCGGTCTCAGCGATCATCGCGACCAGGTCGTCCTTCGAAAGCGCCTCGGGAGTTGTCGCGCCCGCCATGTGCGTGATGCGCTCCTCGACCACCGTCCCGTCAATGTCGTCGACGCCGAAGAACGTCGATATCTGTGCCACCTTGAGGCCGACCATGATCCAGAACGACTTCACGTGGGGGATGTTGTCGAGCATCAACCGAGAGATTGCCAGCGTCTTGAGATCGTCGAAGCCGGTTGTGGAGGGAAGATCAGCCAGCTCGGTGTTGGCGGGGTGGAAGGCCAAGGGGATGAAGGCGAGGAAGCCCCCGGTCCGGTCCTGCTGCTCACGCAGGCGAATGAGGTGGTCGACTCTCTCCTCGGCGGTCTCGATATGGCCGTACAGCATCGTGCAGTTGGTCGCGATGCCGAGTTCGTGCGCCTCGGCGTGGATACGGAGCCACACGTCTGACTTCGTCTTCTTGTCCCACGCCGCCGCCCGGGTCCTCTCGCTGAAGATCTCGGCACCGCCGCCAGGAAGGGCATCGAGGCCGGCGCGTTTCAGGTCGGCCAGCACCTCGCGCGTCGACTTCTCGCCGATGATCGCCATATGTTCGATCTCCACGGCGGTGAATGCCTGCACGATAACGTGATCGGGTACGGCCGCTCGCGTCCGACGCACCATGTCGAGATAGAAGTCGTACGACCAATCGGGGTGGAGACCACTGACGATGTGGATCTCGTACGCTCCGTCGGCCGCCCCTTCTGCCGCTGCGTCTGCAACGGTATCGAGCGTCATCTCGTAAGCGCCCTCTTCGCCCTCGGATCGGGCGAACGCGCAGAACTTGCAGCGGTTGCGGCATATGTTCGTGGGATTGATGTGCCGGTTCACCATGAAGTAGACGCGGTCTCCGCTGATGCGCTTGCGGGCGTGGTCCGCGAGCTGTCCTATGCCGAGCAGGTCGTGACTGGCGTAGAGCGCAATCCCGTCCTCGCGGGTGAGGCGTTCTCCCCGCGAGACTTTTTCGGCGATCGGAGCGAGTGTCGGGTCAGAGAGCGTGAACGAGGTCATGAGACTCCATCCGTGAAGGCAACTTCCGGCCGGACAAGAATATGCCCTGAGTGGGAACGTGCGCCACCAGAGAAGAATTCCGTCTGGTTCATCTTGATGGATGCAATAACGTTAGATTATGAGTAAACTGGGAGTCTCATTTGGGGAACTATTCCAAATGAGCGAGATGAAGCGGTCGGATGAGAACACCGCCCGGCTGTTCCGGACAGGGAGGTTGGTTATGCGCAAGCACTGGAAGGGCGCTGCTGCGGTGTTCGCCGCCGTGGCTGTTGCACTCGTCGTCGTCGGCTGCGGCGGCGGGACAGACGACGGCCAGCAGGGGGCCACGCCCGAGCAGAAGGGCCCGATCACGGTCGGCTCCAAGATCGACACGGAAGGCGAACTGCTGGCGACGATGATTCAGCAGACGCTGGAAGCGAACGGCTTCGAGGTCGAAGACAGGAGCCAGACGGGTACCACCGACGTTGTGCGCAAGGCGCTTCTGGCCGGCGATATCGACATCTACCCAGAATACACAGGCAGCGGACTCCTCTTCTTCGAAGGTCAGGAGGAGGCGACCGCCGAGACATTCAAGGACCCGCAGCAAGGGTACGAGACCTCCAAGAAGCTCGACGAAGCGAATGGCGTGGTATGGCTGTCGCCCGCAAAGGCGAACAACACGTGGGCGATCGTGACCACGAAAGAGTTTGCGGAGCAGAACAACCTCACGACGATGTCGGATTTCGCCGAGTACGTCGAGGCGGGCAAGGACGTGAAGCTGGCCGCATCGGACGAGTTCTTCAACAACGTCGACGCATGGCCGGCGTTCGTCGAGGTCTACGGAATCGACCTTTCTCAGGACCAGCGCGTCGTCTTCTCCGGAGGCAATACCGCGCAGACCGAGAAAGCGGTGGCTGATGGCACCGACGGCGTCAATTTCGGGATGGCGTACGGCACTGACGGCGCTCTCGCCGATCTCGGGCTTGTCGTGCTCACCGATGACCAGGAAGCGCAGCTCGTTTACTGGCCGGCTCCCATCATCCGCAAAGCCACTCTCGACCAGTACCCCGAGATC
>DATHUB010000146.1:0-1909 GCA_035462695.1 Coriobacteriia bacterium
CGGCTCCACCGGCCCCAAGGGCCTTCATCACCTCGTTTACGAAATCGTCGACAACTCTGTAGACGAGGCTCTGGCCGGCTACTGCACCACCGTGGACGTCGTGATACACGCCGACAACTCGGTGAGCGTCACCGACAACGGCCGCGGTATCCCTGTAGACAAGCATCCAAAACTGAAGAAGCCGACGGTCGAAGTCGTGCTCACCGTGCTTCATGCCGGCGGCAAGTTCGGCGGCGAGGGCTACAAGGTGTCCGGCGGACTGCACGGCGTAGGCGCCTCGGTCGTCAATGCCCTTTCCGAAAAGCTGTGTGTCGAGGTCAAGCGCGAGGGGAGCATCTGGTTCCAGGAGTACACCCGCGGCCGGCCGAAGGACCCACTCAAGCCGATTGCGAAATCCAAGGCGACTGGAACGAAGATCACCTTTTGGCCGGACTCCGAGATCTTCGAGACGGTCAACTTCGACTACGACACCCTGGCATCGCACTTCCGCGAGACCGCATTCCTCAACAAGAACCTGCGCATCAACCTCACCGACGAGCGGGAGCTGGAGCCGCGGGTCGAGGAGTTCAAGTACGTAGGCGGAATCGTCGACTTCGTGAAGTACATCAACGAGAACAAAGACACGATCCACGCCAAGCCGATCTACTTCGAGGCAGAGGGCCCCGAAGGCTCCGTCGAGATCGCCATGCAGTGGAACATGGGATATTCGGACTCTGTCCTCGCATTCGCAAACAACATCAACACCCACGAAGGCGGAACGCACCTCGAGGGCTTCAAGAACGCGCTCACCCGTACGATCAACGACTACGCTCGCCGTCAGGGGATTCTCAAGGAGAAGGACGAGAACCTCTCCGGAGAGGACATCCGAGAGGGCCTCGCCGCCATCATCTCCGTGAAGCTGCGCGAGCCGCAGTTCGAGGGCCAGACCAAGACCAAGCTCGGAAACACCGAGATGCGGGGACTCGTTCAGCAGATCGTGACTCAGGGTCTCTCCGAATACCTTGAGGAACACCCCAAGCCGGCTCGCGCGATTGTCACCAAGTCAGCGCAGGCGGCCAAGGCACGGGCTGCCGCGAGGAAGGCCCGCGAGCTCACGAGGCGCAAGGGACTCTTGGAGTCGTCGACTCTCCCCGGAAAGCTGGCCGACTGCTCGATTCGCGACGCGTCGCTCACGGAGATCTACCTCGTCGAGGGCGACTCGGCCGGCGGTTCGGCCAAGCAGGCGCGCGATCGCAGCTTCCAGGCGATTCTGCCTCTGCGCGGCAAGATCTTGAACGTGGAGCGGGCGGGCTTGAACCGGGCGCTCTCAAGCGAAGAGATCCAGGCCATGATCACCGCCATGGGCACGAACATCGGTGAGGAGTTCGACATCGACTCGGCCCGTTACCACAAGACGATCATCATGACCGACGCTGACGTCGACGGTGCTCACATCCGCTGCCTCATCCTTACGTTCTTCTACCGCTTCATGCCTCAGATGATAGAAAACGGCTACATCTACATCGCACAGCCGCCTCTCTACAAGATCGCCTATGGCAAGAAGTCGGAGTACGCGTACAGCGATGCGCAGCTTCAGCAGTCCCTGGCTCGTCTCCCCGAGGGGACCAAGTACAACATCCAGCGCTACAAGGGTCTGGGCGAGATGAACCCCGAACAGCTGTGGGACACCACGATGGACCCGTCGAGGCGCACGCTGCTCCAGGTGACGATCGACGACGCTCTGGCTGCCGAGAAGACCTTTACGGACCTCATGGGAGACCAGGTCGAGCCGCGCAAGGAGTTCATCCAGCGGCACGCCAAAGACGTCCGATTCCTAGACATCTAGAGCGGAAGGCGGAGCGGAGCCGTGGACGATCAGGGCTTCGAGTTCAAGCCGGTCGAGCGCCGGGATCGGAAGAGTTTCGAGCCG
>DATHUB010000147.1:0-2899 GCA_035462695.1 Coriobacteriia bacterium
GATATCATGCCCCTCGGCAACGGGACCGTGCTCGTCGGCCTCGGCGAGCGCTCGACGGGCCTCATGGTGGAGCACCTCGCGCGGTCGCTCTTCTCGGGGGAAGCCGCCGAGCGGATCATCGTCTGCCGGATGGCTCAAGAACGTGCGTACATGCACCTAGACACCATCTTCAACTTCGTCGACCGCGATGTTGTGACCCTGTTCCCACCCGTGGTCGACGCCATGCAGGTGTACAGCATCCGGCCCGGCGCAGGACGCACGCTCTTCGACATCACCGAGGAGAAAGGGCTGCTCGAGGCTGCCGCCGATGCTCTGGGTGTGGGCGAGCTTCGGGTCGTGCCCACTGGTGGGGACAGCTTCCAGTCAGCTCGAGAGCAGTGGGACGACGCCAACAATGTCGTGGCGATCGAGCCGGGCGTCGTCGTTGCCTACTCGAAGAACACCCACACGAACCGCGCGCTCAGGGCGGCCGGAGTGGAGGTCCTCGAGATCGAGGGCTCGGAGCTCGGCAAAGGTCGCGGTGGCTGCCACTGCATGACGTGTCCAATCGCACGGGATCCTGCCGAGTAGACGGGGGCCATCACGTCGCATGATGCGCGTCTCCCAGTGCGTAGCCCGCTTCCCACGGCTCGGACCGGGCGCGTAGCGCCGAGCTGGGGTATGAGGCGAGCATGACCCAGGATGCGAACAGGGGACGGCGCACGGCCGGAATCACGCTCATGGTGGGCGTGCTGCTGCTCTGCGCGAGTGGGTGCTCGAACCAAGGTGGCGGGGCGGTCGATCCGAGCAGTTCTCGGTCCGCATCGCAGTCCGCGGGCGCTCCGGCACAACGCGAGTACCGCGATGTGAGCTATTCCGACACATCCTCGAGAAACCAGCTGAATCTCTACTTGCCGACGACCGGTGAGGGGCCGTTTCCTGTCATCGTCTACATCCATCCCGGCGGCTACGTCATCGGGGACAAGGACCTGGAGATACCCGAGCTCAGAGAGGCGGCGCGCGCTCGCGGCTACGCGGTCGCCTCCGTGGGTTATCGGCTCGTCGATGAGGCGGGATTCCCGGCCCAGATTCAAGACGTGAAAGCGGGAATCAGATGGCTGCGCGCCAACGCGCAAGAGTACGCGCTGGACGAGTCGCGCGTGGCGGTGTGGGGCGTGTCGGCAGGCGGTCACCTTGCGGCGCTTGCAGCCACGAGCGATGGTGTTGCGCAGTTCGAGAACGAGGCGCTCGGCAATCCCGAGCAGTCCTCGTCGGTGCAAGCGGCAGTGGACTGGTTCGGCCCCGCGAACTTCGTCACGCTCGCGCGCTACCTCGACGCTCAGCGCAGACAGACGGGGCTGCCCAGACTTCAGCTCGACCCAATAACCCGTCAGATCACTGCGTCCCCGAACCTTGCGAAGGCGGCAAACCCGGCATCGCATGCCGACCCGACGGACCCGCCCATCCTGATTCAGCACGGAGACCGCGACGACGTGGTCCCCCTCAGCCAGTCGCAGGAGCTAGCGGCCGAGATGAAGCGCAAGATGGGTGCTGAGAAGGTCACCTTCCGAGTCGAGCGCGGGGAGGGCCATGCCACCGCGTTCTTCGTCTCAACGGAGAACATCGAGCGCATCTTGGACTGGCTCGACGAGGCGCTCGGGCGCTGAGTCTCGTCTTGGGGTGCCCCCAAGACCCCGGCGGCTAGTCGACCGCGTGGAACACGTCGTCGTGGCAGTCCCAGCAGAACTCGCGGCCTTCGCCGTGGTCGTCATCGATCTCGTCGTCGTGACACCGATGGCAGTTCTCGATCAGCCACTCCTCCGAGCGCTCCTTCACTTCTATGTTCTCGGGAACTGCCCCCACACCATGCTTGACCAAGTCGCGGACGCCTACCACGCCCTCCCAGGCGTAGTGCTCGATGAAGCCGTCGTTAGGGAGATGACAATCGTTGCAGGTCTCCAGCTCGGCGTGCTCCTCCTCAAGAAAGCTGGTGTAGACGTACTCCATCTCGTGACAGGAGGTGCCGCAGAACTCCGGCTCGGCGAAGGCCTCGGCGAGCTTGGGAGGGCCGAACATCAGGAACGCAGCGAGCAGCGCCAAGGCGACCAGAATGCCAGCGACCCACAGGACAATCTTCAGGCCGCGGCTCATGCCCTGGTCTCTCACGACCTCGTCGCTCATCTTTCCACCTCATTTGTGTCGAACGCCGTCCGTGAGCGGATACCCACCCTGAGCTGCTCTCACTCCACGCACGCGCCGACCACGGCCACCTTCTCGAAGTCGGCAAGACCGTGGAACGTGCGGTTCACGACGTCGAGCTGTTGCTCGCGCGTGAGGCGGTTGAACTTCACGGCGTAACCCGAAACGCGGACCGTCAGTAGCGGGTACTTCTCCGGGTAATCGATCGCGTCGAGCAGCATCTGACGGTCGAGCACGTTCACGTTGATGTGATGGCCGCCCTGTCCGAAATAGCCGTCCAGCATGTCCACCAAGCGGCCGGCACGCTCCTCCTCACTGCCTCCCAACGAGGGGGGCACGATCGAGAACGTGTAGGAGATGCCGTCCTGCGCGTACTCGTACGGGAGACCGGCGACCGAGCACATCGAGGCGACGGGTCCCGACACGTCGCGGCCGTGCATCGGGTTGGCTCCGGGGGCGAACGGCTCGCCGGACTTGCGCCCATCGGGAGTGGAGCCGGTCAGCTTCCCGTAGACCACGTTCGACGTGATCGTGAGAATCGACTGGGTGGTCTTCGAGTGACGGTACGTCTCGTGCGCCCGTAGGCGCTGCAGGAAGTCGCGTACTAGCTCTTGGGCGATCGAGTCGACCCGGTCGTCGGCGTTGCCGAAGGTGGGGAAGTCGCCCTCCGCGTGGTAGTCGACGATCAGCCCCGTATCGTCTCGGACCACGTGCACCTTCG
>DATHUB010000148.1:0-4483 GCA_035462695.1 Coriobacteriia bacterium
CACGTCTAATTGGCCGGCTGAATGGGGAATTCATGCTCGTCGCAGATGCCCAGCAGGAGATTCGTCAGGCGTACGTCGGCGGCTTCATGGGACAGCTGGTGTCCGGTCTCGTCTGGCTTACGACGGCGACTGTAGCGACATTCGGTTCACCAAGGACGGCCATCCTTCTTGTGGTCATCGGCGGGATGTTCATTTATCCGCTCACTCGCCTCGGCCTGACAGCGATCGGGCATCGCGTAGCAATAGCGGCCGAAAACCCATTGAATGGCCTTGCGATGCAGGTAGCGTTCACGCTGCCACTCGCACTACCGGTTGTCGGGGCGGCCGCTCTCTATCGGCTGGACTGGTTCTTCCCTGCGCTCATGATCATCCTGGGCGCGCACTACCTGCCGTTCGTCTTTCTCTACGGGATGCGGCTCTTTGCGGTGCTGTGCGCGCTGCTGGTGTCCGCGGGACTTGGGCTCGCTCTGTACGCACCGCCGTCGTTCTCGGCAGGAGCCTGGCTCACCAGCGGTCTGTTGCTCGCATTTGCGTTCGCCGGTCGCTGGATCGCGCTCCGTGAAGCGCCCGGACGATAAGGTACGATTCCCCCATGGACCCCTCAGGCGCCCCTGCCAACCAACTCGACCCGCGCGCCAAGCACGTCTGGCGCATCTACGCCGTCATCGGCAGTGTAGTCGCGCTGATAACATGCTTGGCGTTCGCAGTCGCGATGGTTCTTCTCGGGACTCGGACTTTCGTCTGGCTGCTACCTCTGATCGCCACCGTCGTGATCGCGGTGCTCTGGATAGGCCCGTCGATCGAGATCATGTATCGACGCTGGCGTTGGGACATCACCGACGTTGGCGTCCGACTCCAGTCTGGCCTCATCATCGTCAAGCGCACCGTCATACCGATGGCGCGCATCCAGCACGTGGACACGAGCCAAGGGCCGCTGCTGCGCGCCTTCGGGCTTTCCGAGGTGCACGTCTCTACCGCTGCGGGTGCGCACAAGATACCCAAGCTTGCAGATGAGGATGCGGCCACCATCCGCGACCGCATCGCTGCGCTGGCCCAGGTGACCGATGATGGCGGACTCTGAGCTCAGGCGCACCCACCCGGCGACCGTTGCGGTCCGCACCGTCCGCACGCTCTGGCAGATGGGGTTCGCACTACTCGGATTGGTCGTGTTCGGGAGCTTCGGCGACCGCGCGCTTCCAGCGCTCGGCGTCGCGGGTTTCATCACACTGGTGGTGCTCTTATCACTCGGGTTCTCATGGATCTCTTGGTGGCGCACCGCATACGGCATCGTCGGCACCGACCTGCTCATTGTCGACGGGCTGCTAGTCCGCAAGCGGCGCACAATCCCACTCGCGCGCGTCCACGGCGTGAACGTGAAGGCCGACCTGCTCATGCGCATGCTTGGGCTGGTCGAGGTCGTCGTGCAGACTGCCGGGGGTGGCTCGGACGAGGCTGAAGCCAAGATCAGCGCCATCCCGCTCGACCGTGCCGAGGAGCTTCGCAACGCGCTTCTCCACGACATCGCCGAGCTACCCGCCGAGGAGCGCACCGGACTCGATCCGGTCGGCCGCATCAGTGACTTCCGGGGAGCTTTCGGCGGTGCAGAAGTGCGCGGTCGCGAGGTGCTTTTCGAGCACAAGGTACCTCTCGGGTTGCTCGTCGTGGGTGCCATGACCTCGAGCCGTGTTCCTGTCCTCGTTGCGCTCGGCGTCGGCGTTGCGTCGCAGGGTATCGAGTTCATCGGCGACGGAATCGTCGAACAGACCGCATCGCGTGCCGCGGAGATCGCCGTCCCCGTGCTCGTCGCGCTCACCTTTGTCATTGGCGTAGTGGTGGTCGCGCTGGCTGCAGCCATAGGCGTAGCGCGCGACTTCGGATTCACGGCGCGGCGCTACGAGACCCGCATCGAGATCGAGGCCGGGCTGCTCGAACGTCGCCAAGTGAGCATGCCGGTAGGCCGCATCCAAGCGGTACGCATCGAGCAGTCGTGGCTCAGGCGCCTGCTCGGACTCGCCGCCATCGAGGTCGATACCGCGGGACTCGAGCGACGCGGGCAACAGGCCGACGAGGTCACGAGGAGCAAGGCGATGGTGCCGGTGGCAAGAGCCGACAACATCGCTGAACTGATGCACCGCCTCCTTCCAGAGGCCGAGAAGTTCCCTCCAACACAAAGCCTCCCAAAGCGCGCTCTGAGGTTCTACGTGCTGGTGCCCACACTCCTCGCTACGGCTGTCGTGATCGTACTGGTGGGCACGGCGGGCTGGTTCGTGTACCGGCCTGCGCTGCCTTGGGCGATGGGCGCAGCGGTGCCGGTCGCGCTCTTCACCGCATGGATGCGCACGCTGCGGTGGCGTCAGGCGGGGGTCGGTGTCAACGACGTTGCAGTGACGCTGCGCTCCGGCGGGCTCGGCATTCGGCGAGTGCGGCTCACCCGTTCTCGCATTCAGTCGCTCGCCGTGCGGCAGAACCCGTTCCAGCGCCGGGCCGGCCTAGCAAGCCTGAGGGCCGTCTCGGTGTCCGGATCGTCGAAGGCGGTCTACGGCGTGTCCCACTTGGACGAACCCGATGCGCTGCGCATCATGCGCTGGTACGAAGACGGGCTTGCCGGACCGACCAGTGCATTGGAGTCGGAATGAGATCGCCGAGCGCCCTGCGCATGGTTGTCGCTTGTGCTGCGCTGCTTCTCGTGGCGGCCGCGTGTACACGCGCGCCGTCTCAGCAGGGGAACAACGACGGCGCACAGACGTCCACGCAGCAGGGGCCGGTGACTGTCCGTGCCACGACACCGGAAGGCGCGACTGTTGAGGCAACCCTGCCATCACGCACACTCGTCGCCGGGAGGATCAGCTCGGCCGGCGTGACGGCGTTGAACTCGACTGACAGTACCATCGCGCCGCAGCCAATGCTGTGCGCATAGCCATCACCGACCTCTCAGGGGCCGAGGTCTACTGGTCGCCGCTCAAACGCATCCGTCATCCGGTTGGCCTCAGCGCGTGGCCGCCTGATACGAAGCTGTCCGAGGAGTACACATTCGAAGCCCCCGCGCCTGGGACGTACCTTCTCTACGGCTACTGTGGCGAGACGCGTACACCCCCGATTCGGCTCATTTCAAAGGCAGACGTGAGCCCGCCGGCCAAAGCCGGTGACTAGCGTTCGTCTTCAAGCTCGATATGGCGATAGGTGATGACTCGGCCGTCATCGCGTAGATCGTCTGACAGCGGATACACGACGACTTTCTTCGGTTGCCCGGGGCTTCCCGTCCCGATCACCCAGCCGTCGCCCGCATACATCGTCACGTGGGTGACTCGATCGCTGCCCGACCAGCGATAGAAGATGAGATCGCCCGCGACCATGTTGCTCACCGACTCCAGCGGTCTCTCACCCGCGGCTTGGTTGAATGAGCCGTCGGGAAGCGTCGCGCCGATCGCCGAGTAGGCCGCCTTGGTGAAGCCGCTACAGTCGTAGGTGTTTGGCCCTTTGGCGCCCCACTCGTACGGGATGTCGCGCATCCCGTACGCCGCCGTCAGTAGTCGTTCGCGATCCGACGAGGGGTCGGCTGGAGGCTCAGGTGGGGGAGACTGTTTCGGCGTCCATGCTGCAATTGTCTCCGACGCCGCCCTCATGGCATCGGTAGGCGGGGTCGCCGGGCGGGGCATCCACCGCCACGCACCAAGCCCGATCGTCGCCGCCAGCAAGGCGACGGCCAGCCACCGGGGCATCGAGGAACCTTGTCTGTGTCGCCGTGATCGTGCCATTGAAGAGAGTCTGGCATTTCGGTTCTCCCCCCAGATAGGCTCGTCGATGAACTGTTGACGTCGACGTGGGTGCCGTCTTAGTGCTTGGGGCGCCAGCGCAAGCTGTACAGTGATTCTCGTCGCAACGAGCCGTAGGGCATGCGCATGGAATAGCCCGAGCCTCCCCAGCGCGATTCTGGGTCGCCATTGGATGATGGGAGCCGTGTGACACGCGTCCGATCAGACGTCTCGATTCGACCGTACGAAGACGGCGATTTCGGAGTGCTCTGCGCCCTCCTCGGCGATCCCGAGATGACACGCTTCCTCGGCGGGCCGGAGTCAGACGAGGCACTTGCAGCACGTCACGCGCGCTACCTCTCGGCCGATTCGGCGACACACGGGATATTCACGATCCTCGTCGGGGCCGACCGTGTCGCGACGGGGTGGGTCGGCTTCTGGGAGTCGGATTGGGAAGGGGAGGCGACCTGGGAATGCGGCTGGCATGTGCTGCCGCAGTTCCAAGGCGCCGGTATCGCGAGCGCGGCAGCGCGCCTCGCCCTCGATTGCGCGAAGGCCAAGCGTCGGCACCAGTACGTTGACGCATTCCCAGCAGCGGACAATGCGGCCTCAAACGCACTCTGTCGTCGCCTCGGCTTCTCGGCGTTACGCGAGGTTGATGTGGAGTATCCCAAGGGGCAGACAATGCACGCGATGCACTGTCGATACGATCTCCACCCGCCCCATTCCCG
>DATHUB010000149.1:0-5293 GCA_035462695.1 Coriobacteriia bacterium
GCAACGTACAGTCAGCTGATAACAGAAGGCGCCGTGCCGGTCACTCCTCGGTCGCTACCATCGGCGTTGGGAGTACTCGACGCCGCGTACACGCGGTCGACGGTAGAGTTCACGGCTCCGCTCGAACAGCGGTTGGGGAGAGCTCGGGCCAAGGCCTGGGCATCGCGAATCCTGCACGAGGATGCAGAACGCGACGACGGTTTCCACCCTGCCTACCTCGAGTGGGAGTTTGGACGAGAGAGCAATCCGGTCGATCTCGGCGGGCTTCTTCTGGCGGGCAGGGTCGATCGAATCGACGTCGACGGAGCCGGCAACGCCGTAGTGGTCGACTACAAACGCTCGATAGGGCCCCAGTTCGGCGCCGAGAAGATACTGTCTGAGGGCCGAGTCCAGCTGCCTCTCTACATGACAGCTGTCTCGAGTCGGCTGGAGTTGAACACCGTGGCCGGTCTGTACCGCGGTCTCTCCGACGTCGGCGAGCGCGGCGTCGTTCAGTGCGGCTCATCAGTCGCAGAGCGCGCGAGCCGAAGGGACGTGCTGGAGCACCCGGAAATGCATCGGTTGCTGGAGGCTGTCCTCGAACTCGCGGCCGAGGCTGCAGCGGGAATGCGAGCAGGGGAGATACGGCCGTGCCCACGCACGGACGGGGCGTGCAAGTACTGTCCGGTACGGCGGAGCTGCGGGAGCGCCCGATGAGCAAGCGGCGCATGACTCCAGAGCAGGCGCGGGCGGTCGAGAAACTCGAGGGTGACGTCGCGATCAAGGCGGGAGCCGGATCCGGCAAGACAACGGTCCTGTCGCATCGCTTCGCACAGGCGGCCAAGAGGGGAACGGTCAGTGGCAGTGAAGTGGATCGCCTTCTGACGATCACCTTCACCAACAAGGCGGCGGCAGAGCTAGCGCAACGCGTACACAGAGTGCTTGCGGCCGAGTTGTCGATGGACGCTGCCAGACAGATAGACGGTGCTTGGATCTCCACCATTCACTCCTTCTGCGGCCGAGTGCTTAGGCGCCACCTTCTCGAGAGCGGCGTAGAGCCTTTCTTCGGCCAGGCGGACGAGGTTACGGCGGCCGCGATGAAGGCCGAGGCCTTCGAGGCGGCAGCATCCAGAGTGCTTCTCGAGGACCCGAATCTGCTCGCGCTCGTCGAAGGGATGTCCCTCGAGACGCTCCGAACACGGGTCATGGCGTGCCACGACAAAGCCCGTGCCCTCGGGCTCGACCCTGCCGCCGCTATCGTGGATGTCGACCCCGCCGCTCTCGTACGACTGGTCGAGCAGATATCGGCCAAGACCCGGGCCCTGCGGGTCGTCCTTGAGGACGCGAAAGCCACCCCGTCGGTCGTCGCCGCACTCGAGCAACTGGACACGTGGAGCGCGGCTCTCGCAGCTTGTTCGCTCGACGAGCCGCGCAGTTGCGACGACCTCGTCAGAATCGCTGACGATTACTCGCTCACCGCGCCTTCCGGCGCCGGTGCCAGAGAAGCGAACAACGACGTGAAGGCTGCAAGGGACGCCCTCCGCGCTCTCGCGAAGGCGTTGCAGCAGGAGCAGGCGCTGCAAGCACTCCAGGCATTGGTGCGCGAGTACGCATCGGTATTTGCCGAGAGCAAGCGTCAGCGCGGGCTACTCGACTTCGACGATCTGCAGGAGCGAGCGGTGCAGCTGCTCGAGACAGACGAGCGCATCGCCGGTCAGTATCGTGAGCATTTCGATCTGATCATGGTGGATGAGTTCCAGGACACGAACGACCTTCAGCTACGCGTTCTTGCGCCGCTGAGGAACAACAATCTGTGTGTCGTGGGTGACGAACGCCAGTCGATATACGGCTTTCGCTACGCTAACGTCGACATCTTCCGCCGGATGGCGGATTCGATGGAGACGCCAATCGCCCTGAGCGACAACTTCAGGTCGCATGCCGGCGTGCTTGGCTTCGTCAACGGTCTCTTCAGTCAGCCTCACATGTTTGGCCCGGAGTTCATGCAGCTCCACGCCCGCAGGGAAGGCGGGTGGGTGGATCCGGAACTCGACGGATCGCCGAGGGTCGAATGCGTCTTCGTCGACAAAGCAGGCGGGGAGGCGGCCCACCGAGCCGAAGCCGAGTGGATCGCTCGCCGGATAACGGCCTTGGTCCGGGAGGGAGCGCGACCCGGCAGCATCGCGGTTCTCCTCAGGGCAGCCACGAGGGCCTCCGTGTACGCAGATGCAATCGAGGCCACCGGCACGCCGGTTCTCCTGACGGCGGGAGCTGACCTGCTGGCAACCTACGAGGCCGTCGACGTAATGGCGCTACTGCGAGCGATTGCGGTTCCCTCCGATGACGAAGCGCTGCACGCCGTGCTGACAGGGCCTCTCGTATCCGCCTCGGACGATGCGCTCCTCGCCATTCGCCGAGCGGCCGGTAAGCGCTCGCTGTGGGAGGGCCTGGAGTCCGTCGCGACAGCCGCCGCGTCGGACAGCGGTTGCTCTCACCACGACGCAGCGGTGCTGACACGCGCCTATCGCAAGCTCGACGAACTCGGCGCTCTGCAAGGACATGTCTCGCTGTCGGAGCTGATCAGGCTGGCCTGTGAGGCCTTTGACTACGACCTGACCCTCTACGCCTGCGGACCAAAGGGAGAGCGCTCATGGGCGAATGTCTTGAAGATCACGGAGTTCGCCGACGGTTTCGAGCGTGCTGAGTCCTCAGACCCCGCGCAGTTCGTCGAGTACCTGAAGTTGCGCGGAATCGCCGGCAAGGACAAGCCCGCACCCGCAGACGCATCGAGCGAAGCCGTGCGGATCATGACGATTCACGCCGCGAAAGGGCTTGAGTTCCCCATCGTGTTCGCGCCGGGGCTCTCGGCAGGGAAGAAGCCTCCCGCCTCACACATCGTGGTGGACGCAGCCGACATTGACGGTGTGGTTGTGCCCTTGATCGGAGTGAAGCTTCCCACCAAGACCTTTGGGGAGGCCGCCAACGGGGCTTTCATCGAGATGGCTGCGAAGCAGACGCAGAGCGCGATAGAGGAAGAGCAGCGATGCCTCTACGTGGCATGCACTCGTGCCGAGGAGCTTCTCGTGCTGTCCGGCTGCACCGCCCTCGACAAGGAGCCTGAGCAGGGCGGGAGCCTGATCGACTGGGTCCGGCAGGGACTCTCTGAAGTCGAGAACGGGCTGACGATCCTGGGCGGGGTCCCCGTGCGGGTCACGGAGGTACTCCCAGAGGAACAGGCGCCGGGGGAGAGCGACTCGCAGGACTACGAGTGGGACGCGCCTGTTGTGGCCGGGGACGACGCCGAGGCGGCGGACGAGGAACGGATCCTCGGCGTCCCTCAGAGCGTCTCATACTCGGCGCTGCATCTCTACGAGCTCTGCCCGCTGTCGTTCCACGCGCGCTATCGCCTGAGGCTGGGAGCGCTGCGAGACCTCGACAAGTCTCGCGCAACCCAGTTCGGCTCGGCCGTCCACGCGGCTCTGCAGGCAGGCGCGCGCGGTCAGCTGGACCGAGCGCGTATCGACGCAATCGTGCGCCACTACGGACTGACCGAGGCGGAGTCAGTACGCCTCACGGCTGCCAGTGACTCGTTCCTGCAATCCGCCCTGGCTCGCGAAGCTTTCGCTTCGGAACGGTTCGCCACGGAAGATCCCCTCCTCGTGTCCCTCACCGACACTCGGCTGTTGGGCTCCATCGACCTGATTGCCTGGAACGGCCCGGATGCCCTGATCGTTGACTACAAGACCGGACGAGCGCCCGAAGGCGACGAGGAGAGAGCGCGATCGTACGAGCTTCAGGCACAGTGCTACGCGCTCGCGGCTCTCGAGAGTGGTGCCGAGCGGGCGCGGGTACGCTTCGCGTTCGTCGAGCACGACGGGGTCTTCGAAGAGTACGAATACGACAGGCGCAACCTGCCCGAGCTTCGCGAGCGAATCGAAGGAATCGTCTCACTGATTGCAGGAGAAGTGGCCCCCGCACACTTGGCGTCGTATCGCCGAGGAGTCTGCGACTCGTGTCCGGCAGTAAGCGGGCTTTGTCCGATCAGGCTGCCCGCCTGAACCTGTCCCGTAGTTGGCGGGTCCTACTCGCACGAAGTGCAGTCTGGGTCTTCTGGCATAATCCGGAAGGTGTCTGTTGCAGGGGAGACGGATTGCGCAGAATACTCAGCACCATCTTTGTCGCTTTGGCGCTGTTCGGCATGGGCTTGGCGATCGAGCCTGTGGCCGCGGTGGCCGCATCGACCGGCGCTGGTGGCTGGTACTGGCCGGTCGGCTACGAGAGCTTCGGCACAATGTCGGGCTGGTGGGACAACCGCGGCTACTGCTGGCACCTGGCCCAAGACATGCGCCGCACCGCCGGAAGCCCGGTCTACGCTGTGGGCAGCGGCACCGTTCTGGAATCCAAGTACGTCGGCGGCTACGGTCCAGGCGGCTCGCAGGGCGGTGCCGTCGTGATTCTTCACCGCACGGCGACCGGCCGAGAGTTCAAAGCGCTCTACGGGCACCTTTCAGACCTGAGGTATGACAAAGGGGACAACGTCGGCGCGGGAGCGGTCATCGGGCGGATAAACGGAAGCTCCCCAAACCACCTTCACTTCGGAATCCATCCCGGGCGGGAGTATCCGTCAGACAACAACCCGTTCCGCGGTCACACGTACAGCTCCAGCAACAACTACGGCTGGGTCGACCCGGTTCGGTATCTGAAGACGAACCCTCGCCTGATTCCATACGCGGCACCCGGAGTGCCCAGGATAGCGAGCGTGCGTACGGAGTCGGTTCCCTGCTCGATCGGCGCGGTCCCCGGAGCGGTGTACTGGCAAGAACAGCGTGACCAGGAGGAATCGATCTGGGTCCTCAAGACGGCCACGGGGGTGCGTAGCCAGCTTCCAACGGGGTGCGCGCCGCCCGTTTTCGACGAAGCGAGCTACCAGATCGGCAGACTGCTCGGGGCGCCGGGCTTCATTGTGCGAGACATCCGGCCGCGGTTGTCGGTGCGAGTATCCGACCGCTCGCCGCCTGAAGGCCGCAGCGTGAAGGTCTCCGGGACCGTGCACAACGCTTTGGGCAGCCCATTCGCTGGCGCCAAGGTTCGACTCCAGACCCTACGTGATGGCGATTGGCTAACGGTACAGAGCGTGCTGACCGATGGCGAGGGCGGGTATACCTTCAGCTTCCGTCCGGGGAGAGCCGGCTACTTGCGCACGGTGTTCATCCCGCCACACACCTTCGTCCGTTCTGAAAGCTGCCGGCTCCAGGTCGTCCCGGAGTAGGCCGTCGCCTGTTAAGAGTGTGCGCGCTGCCTCAGCTGTCCGCAGGCG
>DATHUB010000150.1:0-11622 GCA_035462695.1 Coriobacteriia bacterium
TACGCGCGGGAGAACTGCCAGAACTACTTCGAGTTCCAGCGAAGGTGGCCGATGATGATGGAGCGGATCTGGGACGACGTGGCGCTGCGCACGCTCTTCACCGGCGAGCGCCGCATGGACCGCACCGCGATCACGGGCCGCTTCCCCGTCGTTCCTGCCGAGTAGATCGATGGGTCGCCAGCTCGCGACCGTTGCGATCGGGTTCGTCTCGGGCATCATGTCGGGGCTCTTCGGCATCGGCGGCGGCGTCGTCACCACGCCGGCGATTCGGCTGTTCCTCGATGCGCCCGCCCTGGTGGCGGTGGGCACGCCGCTGGTGGCGATAATCCCGAGCGCCATCACCGGAGCGGTTTCCTACGCGCGCAAACGGATGGCGGACGTGCGTGCGGGCGTGATCCTGGGACTGTCCGGAGCGCTCACCGCCATTCTGGGAGCGTGGGGAACCCGACTCGTCGGCGGCACGACCGTGCTCGTCGCGACAGCGGCGCTGATCTTCTATGTGAGCATTGACATGCTCCTGCAGGCCTTCAGGCCTCCCCGCCTCGGCCTGGAGGCCGCCGAAGAAGCGGACGCCGTTCGGCCACCTCGCGACATTGAGGGGCGGCCGGCCCTAGGCCCAGTCACGCCCGATGACGCGCCTCATCCGAGACTCATCGCGCTTGTCGCCGCAGGGATCCTGACCGGCTTCTACTCCGGATTCCTCGGCCTGGGAGGAGGCTTCGTGCTCGTTCCTCTCCTCACACGGTGGCTTCATTTCCCCCTCAAACGCGCGATCGGCACGTCGCTGATCTCAATCGCCATTCTCTCCGTACCGGCCACGCTGACGCACGCACTGCTCGGCAACATCGACTGGCTGATGGGTCTGGCACTCGTGATCGGAGTCATCCCGGGAGCTGCGCTTGGAGCGCGTATGGGCTTGGGCACGTCCGAGAAGATCCTGCGGATCGGCTTCGCGGCCCTGCTGGGGGCTGTTGGCGTGTGGCTCGCCACGAGCGAGCTTATGGGTCTCGCTGTATGAGCGCCTGGCGGGAGGCGCGGCCTGAAGAGATGACGCGCCTGTGGCCGGCAGCTCGCGCCGCGCACCTCGCTCCGACGGCGACCGCATTCGAAGCGCTTCGGCGCGAGGGGCCGTGGACGGTGCGTGTGTCCGACGCCGGCGACGCGATGGTGCTGCGCCGGTGGAGAAGTGATCTGGACATCCTCGCCCTTCGTGCCGCCTGGGCACCGGTAGCCCGCCTCGGCTGGCTCCTGGCCGAAGCGCGCGCCGTCGGCGCGGAGCGCGGTTACGCCTCGCTACTCTCGCCGCTAGTCGCCGAGTCTCGACTCGGGCCTTACCTGGAGTCCGGTATGTCCACGGCACAGCGGGTTCTCGCTTACCAGGCTCTTCCGCAGACTGTTCTGAGGCTTGCGGGCGACTCTGCCCTCAAGCTGCGTCCTGCGCATCCGGACGACATCGTCGCTCTGGCGGAGCTTGACTCGGCCTGCTTCGACGCGTTCTGGCGCTACGGCCCCGAGGAACTGGGAGGCGTACTCGTGGCTGAGCGAGTGTCTGTCTGCGAGGACGAGCAAGGGCTGCTCGGCTATTCGAGTGGCTCGATCGCCGGTTCAACCGCCACCCTCGGCCGCTTGGCGGTGGCCCCTCGTGCGCAGCGACGGGGTCTGGGCGCCTCACTCGTCCGAGATGTCGCGGCGTGGGCCGCGCGCTCGGGCGCGCTTGGCCTTAGCTTGTGCACTCAAGAGGAGAACACCGCTTCGCAGGCGCTCTACCGCCGTATAGGGTTCGTGGAGATCGGCGAGAGTTATGCGATGGCGCTTGGCCCCACAGGTGCCCGTCCACGCTGAGAACGGATACACTTGTGCTCGGTCGCGCGCTTCCGGCGTGACCCTCATCCGGCGAGCGCCGGCGAGGAGGCGGGATGCTCAAGGCACTGGTCGTCGATGACGAGGCTCCGGCTCGTTCCGAGCTGCGCTTCTTGCTGGGCGAAGCGGGCGGCGTCGAGGTAGTCGGCGAGGCGAACAACGCCATTGAGGCCCTCCAGCTCATCAAGGCCATTCCGTACGACGTCATCTTCCTCGACATCAACATGCCCGGTCTCTCAGGCGTGCAGCTCGCAGAAGCGCTCTCCGCGCATCCTCGTCCTCCTGCGATCGTCTTCGTCACCGCTCACTCGGAGCACGCGGTGAAGGCGTTCGAGGTGAAGGCAACCGACTACTTGGTGAAGCCGGTTGAGATCGACCGGCTGAAGCAAGCGATTGCTCGTCTGGCTCCGGTCTCCGAACAGGCGCCCGCGCGGGTGGAACGCATCCCCGTAGAAAAGGCCGGCAAGAAGCTGCTCATCAGCGTCGAGGACATCCTCTACATCATGGCGAAGGACGACTACAGCTACCTCCACACCGCGGCCGATCGCTACCTCTCAACCATGTCGCTCGCCAGTCTCGAGACGCGTCTCGACCAGGCGGGTTTCTTCCGAATCCACCGGCGTTACTTGGTGAACCTGTCGCGCGTCAAAGAGGTCGCTCCGATGTATGGCGGCACTCTGCTGCTCACCCTCACGGACGAAGCCGGAACGCAGATCCCGGTCTCGCGTCGGCGCGTCCCCGCTCTCAAGAAGGCGCTCGGTCTGTAGGTGGCCGAGCACCCCGCGCCACGTCACTTGATCGGCCTCATCTCCGACACGCACGGGCGTCTTGACGCTCGCGTCGCCGCGGCGCTGTCGGGTGTGGAACGCATTCTTCACGCGGGAGATGTCGGAAGGCCGGAAGTTCTGTGGGAGCTCCAAACCGTCGCCCCTGTTGATGCTGTGTGCGGCAACGTCGACCGGTGGGACATTCCGGGTGACGAGCTCGCACCGCTGGTCAGGCTCACGCTTCACGGAACGCGCATTACACTCGTCCACAGCCGCGCCGACCTTGGCCGGCAGGCCGCGCTCGATACCGACGTGATCGTCTTCGGGCATTCACACATGCCGGTGATCGAGGAGATCGACGGTGTGCTGTGGGTCAATCCCGGATCCGCGTCGCAGCCGCGGCGGTCCGTGATCGGCCGCAGCGTGGGAATCCTCGAACTTGCCGAGGGAAAGCCGCCGCAGGCAACGATCGTCCCCCTGTCTAACTATGGAGAGCAGACGTGACCGAGAACGACAAAGACGGCAGCATTCCGCCGAAGCGGGATCGCGATCCGCTCGGCGGAGGGCTCACCGAGATGCCGCCCAATATCCCGCCGGGGTTCCTCGGCGAGAAGGCCCCCGACATGAAGAAGGTCGATGGGGACGGGTCACACGGTCTGAACGCGGGCGTCATACAGGAGTGGACGTGGGAGACGACGATCATCATCGTCATCATGACCTACATCTTCTTCTTTCCGGCTGCTTACGTGATCCTCTGGCGCTCGAAGAAAGTGCCGCGAAGCCACAAGCTCGCGATAACAGCCGCGATGACAGTCGGCCTCATCTACGTGGCAGGGCGCCTTCTCGGCTTGTACTAGGCTCGGCGCATTGATGGCGCGGCTCCGGTTACGCCCCGTCCTCTCGCACGACCCCGGCGCCGTCGGCCAGCGCTCCCGCTAGCTTCTCCACCGTTTCACGGGAGGCATCGGGCAGATCGAGCCGGAGTACTCGGCGATCATGCGACGCCAGAGTCACGAGGTCGCCTTCCGCTTGCGCTCGGTAGAGGTTGCCGAGGCCCCACTCCTGGCCGGGCACCGGCATGTCCGTGCGGTCCTGTGTCGTTATCAAGATGAAGACGCCGTTGTTGGGCCCGCCTTTGTGGAGTTGTCCGGTCGAGTGCAGATATCGCGGACCGACTTCAAGGCAGACCGCTGCGCCGGTCTCGGCCGCTACGGACGGCACGACCACAGTCAGCGGCGCGAGCAGCGCCTCATCGTCCGGCAAGTACGCGAGGAGCACGAGGTAGTCGCCTTCTTCGAGTGCCGCCACCGCATGGCCGATCGCCGTTGCCGGGGTACGCTCCGGGTGCCCTGGGGCCTCCAGCCCCCCGGCGAACGTGACCATGACGCTGTCGGCGGCCCCTTGTGGTGCAGGCGCGCTGACCGAGCCGTCCATCACGCCAGCCGTCGCGGCTTTCGCCTCCGCGACGTTCGGCTCGTCGAACGGATTGATGCCGAGCAGGAAGCCCGTGAGTGCGACGGCGTACTCCCAGCGCACGAACTCCTCGGCTATGTCGTAGGCGTCATCGAAGACGATCTCGTACACCGGGTGGCGGCCGCGCTGCGACTGCGCCCACTCGGCAAGCCGCGTGTCACCGGTCATCCGCACGACGACTATGGCCCGGTCGGGCCCGTAGCCGCGAGGAGTGTCCGCGAGTTCGACGACCGGCACGACGCCCATGCCGTGCTTGCCGAGAGACTCCGCGACAAGTTGCTCGACCCAGAGGCCGAACGTGCGGAGCTGTTCCGGCGCGACAACCGTGAGCTTGTCCGCGCCCTCGTCGCGCGAGTCCGCGATGAAGGCGGCGAGTTCGACGGCGGGATTCTCCTCCGGCGACGAAGCGCAGGCCCGCTCGGCCGTGGCCGCGCGATCCAGCATGACCGCCACGTCAGCGCCGACGAGTGCGGCGGGCAGGAGGCCGAAGGTCGTGAGCGCCGAGAATCGGCCACCGACGGATCCCGGCGCCTGGACGACGGCTCGGAAGCCCTGGTCGACGGCGAGTGCCTCGAGCGACGTGCCCGGGTCGGTGATGGCGATAAAGCGCTTTCCTGCTGCGGCGCGCCCGAGCTTCGCGTCGGCCTTCTCGCGAAAGATGGAGTAGAGGGTGTTGGGTTCGATGGTGCCGCCGGACTTGCTGGCCACAAGGTAGAGGGTCTTGGCCGGATCGAGTGTCTCAAGTGCGTGACGCACCGTTATCGGCGACGTGGTGTCCAAGACGTGCATGGTCGCCCCACGTCCGCCGAGAACACGCGAGATGACCAGCGATGCGAGGCTCGAGCCGCCCATCCCGAGCAGAGCGACATCGGTGACGCCCTCCTTCGCGGCCTGCTCGGCAAGTGCTTGGATGCGGGGGAGGACTTCTCGGCCGACCTTCGAGAGTTCAGTCCAGCCGAGGCGATCGGCGACGGTCTCCTGCACCTTCGGGTCCTGCGAGAACAGAGTGACGTCGCGGCGGTGCAACCGCGCGACGGCATCGGCGTCAACGAGACGGTCACGAGCGGCCATGTCTGATGCTCCTTCCGGCGGGTGTTACTGACGTATATGCCCGAGCGGGCCTAAGAGGGCTGCTGGGAACCGGCCGCTTCAAGCGGCACGGACTTCGCCCGCCCGCCCTTCTCCATGCGCGCCACGATCACGCCGCCCAGGATCACCATGAGTCCACCGATGACGGTCGGGACCGTGAGAGGTTCCCCGAGCAGCAGCGCCGCGAACAGCACCGCGCTGACGGGCTCGATGTAGGTGAGGATGGCGACGTGGTCCGTGCGCACTCGCCGCATCCCCCCGAGAAACAAGAAGCCGGTGAGTGCGGTGTGGACGACGCCGAGCGTAATCAGCGCCAAGTAGGCGCGGGGGGTCGACGGGGCGTTGTCGCGCGCATAAGCGACCACGACGAAGGGCGAGAGCACTACGGCGGCAAGGGTGTACTCCACGAGCATGAGCGCGCCGCTCGACACGCCCCGCAAGATGTTCTTGGATCGCAGCAGCAGGGTCGCGTAAGTGATGGCCGAGGCGAAGGCGAGCCCTGCCCCGACTACCTCCGTTCGGGTGGCGACCGCCAGCCCCTGCGGCGCGAGGATCACGATGATGCCCCCCAGGGCGAGCGCCAGGGGCACGAGGATGCGCCGGTCGAACCGCTCCTTCGTGATCCAGGGAGCAAGTGCAGCCACGAACACGGGACCCGTGTATCCCAGAAGCTCGGCCGTGGCAACGTTCGTCATGTCCAGCGCGGTGATGAAGAGCAGCCAATTGAGGGTGAGTATCAGCCCCTGGACGAGCAGTTGCACCCACTTGCTTCGCGGCAGACCCACCAGCTCGCGCCACTGACCCTTGCTGAACATCCAGCCGCCAACGACCAGCGCGGCGAAGAGGACGCGGTAGAACACTTTCACTACCGAAGCGCCGTCGGCCGCCCGGAGCAAGATGGGGATAGTGCCCCATGTGAGGCCGGCGATGGCGACCCACGCGAGGCCCACCATGCGGTCGCGAGATGATACGTGCTGGTCAGGATGCATGCATGCGAGTGTACCCGACCAGGACGCTCGACGATGAGAGGCGACCAGCTCCCCGCTAGCAGATGCGCGGCAGCTGCTCTCCCACGAGCATGTCCATGATGCGGGTGGCACCGAAAGCCGTCTTGACGTAGACCTTGCCCGCAGGTCCCTCGGCGACCTCGCCGACGATCGCGGCTTCCTCGCCGTAGGCTGACGCCTTCATCGCCTCGAGAGCCGCCTCCGCCTGATCTGCCGGCACGATCGCCACCATCTTGCCTTCGTTGGCGACCTGGAAGACGTCGTAGCCGAGCATCTCGGATGCGCCGCGTACCTGAGGCTTCACCGGAACGGCGGTCTCGACGATCGTCACCGAGACTCCGGAGGCCGTCGCAATCTCGTTGAGTGCGCTCGACAAGCCGCCTCGGGTGGGATCTCGGAAGCAGCGGGTCTGAGGCGCGGCAGCCAGGACGGCAGCGCACATCGCGTTGAGCGGCGCAGCGTCGGTCTCGATGTCGGTCTCGAACTCAAGGCCCTCGCGGATGGAGACGATGGCGATTCCGTGATCTCCCATCGTTCCGGATACGAGCACCTTGTCGCCGGGCTTCGCATATGAACCAGAGAGATCGACGCCGTCGGCGAGCACGCCGACGCCGGCGGTGTTGATGTAGATGCCGTCACCGTGACCCTTTTCGACGACCTTGGTGTCGCCGGTGACGATGTGAACGCCCGCCTCGGCAGCAGACTCGCGCATGGAGCTCAGGATGCGCCTGAGGTCCTCGACCAACATGCCTTCCTCGAGCACGAAGCCGACCGAAAGGTACAGCGGGGTCGCGCCGCTCGTGGCGACGTCGTTCACGGTTCCGCACACCGCCAGCTTGCCGATGTCGCCGCCGGGGAAGAACTGCGGCGTCACCACGTAGGTGTCGGTTGAGAAGGCGAGCCGACCTGCGGGAAACGGCAGCGATGCCGCGTCGTCCAGCCGCATGAGAGCGTCCTCGTCGAACTCCGTGACGAAGACATCCTCGATGAGCTCGCGCATCATCGTGCCGCCGGAACCATGAGCGAGCAGGATACGATCAGAGCGCATGTGCGACCCTTCCGTGACGTCGAGCGCCGCTCAGTGCGGCGGTAAGCCGAGCGAAGACTAAGACGCTTCCGCCTTGCCATAGTCAGTGTAGCGATAGTAGGCGGCGCAGCTGCCTTCCGAGGAGACCATACACGGCCCGATGGGATGCTCCGGAGTGCACCCTTTGCCGAAGAGCCTGCACTCGAACGGGAGGACGATGCCGCGAAGCACGTCGCCGCACTGGCAGCCCTTGATCTCTTTCGGCTCAGGAATCTCGAGATCGAATCGCGTGGTCGCGTCGTACGCCGAGAACTCCTCGCGGATTCCGAGGCCCGTCTGAGGAATGACGCCGATGCCGCGCCAGTCGGCGTCGATCGGTTCGAAGACGCGGTCCACCATCTCACGAGCATGCTCGTTGCCGTGCGGCTCGACGCCGCGGCGGTAGGCGATCTCGATCTCGGCGCGGCCGTCCTTGAGCTGCTCGACGATCATCCAGATTGCCTGCAGCATATCGACCGGCTCGAAACCGGCGATCACGCCCGGCACGTGGTACTCCTCGGCGAGGAAGCGATAGGGCTCCATCCCGATTATCGTGGAGACGTGACCGGGCAGGATGAAGGCGTCGACCTGGACCTCGGGATCGTTGACGAGTGCACCGAGGGCGGCCGGTACGGTCTTGTGCGCGCAGAAGACGCTGAAGTTCGTGATTCCCGCCTCTTGGGCGCGGAGAATGGCCGCCGCGATCAGGGGTGCGGTCGTCTCGAAACCGACGGCTACGAAGACGACCTGTCGGCTCGGGTCCTTCTCGGCAAGAGCGAGAGCATCGAGGGGGGAGTAGACGATGCGGACGTCGCGTCCCTCGCCCTTCTCCCTCGAAAGCGAAGAGTAGCTACCGGGGACCTTCATCATGTCCCCGAAGGTGGTCAGCGTTACGTCCGGAAGCTGCGCGATGGCGATGGCCGAGTCGATGTCGTGGTTCGCTGTGACACAGACGGGACAGCCGGGACCCGACAGCAGCGTGATCCAATCCGGCATCACTCCGCGCAGTCCGTTCTTGGCGATCGAAACGGTGTGCGTGCCGCAGACTTCCATGATCTTTACCTGGCGGCCTGGATCGGCCGCTCGGATAGCCTCTATGAGACCCCTTGCTATCTCGGGGTCACGGTACGCGCTGAGATCCATGGGGCGTTACGCCCCCTCGGCGACGAGGCCCTCGTCTTCAGCGAAGAACGGAAGCGTCTTCAGCAGATCAAGTGTCTCGGTGGCAGTCTCCTCATCGATGACCTGAAGCGCGAAGCCAGCGTGCACAAGCACGAAATCGCCGACTACAGCTTCAGGGACGAGGTCGAGGGACACCTTGCGGCTTACTCCCATGATGTCCACCGAAGACATCCGGTGTTCCTCGATCGTGACGATGCGGGCGGGAATGGCGAGACACATGTGACGTACTCCTTTGGGCTGCCGGCTCTTGCCGGTGCTAGCACACCTCGTGCCGTCGCGCCCACGCGACGACGGCCTGACCGAACGAAACTGCGGCGTCATTCACCGGCAATCTCACATGGGTGAGTGGAGTCAGCCCTGCCGACGAAAGTGATCGAACCGCTCCAGCAAACACTATGCGGTTCATGAACACGCCTCCGGCCAAGGCGACGTAGTGCGTGCCGGCACTCTGCGTCGCAGCCATACAAACCGAGACTATACACCCGACAACTGCACGGTGAAAGCGAGTGGAAATTACCCCTTGGGGTATCTGAGCAGCCACATCTTCCAGAATTTCGGAGAGTACAGGTGTGGGGTCGATGATGAGAGGGCCCCCCGGCTGGACAGGCGGCATCAGGGCGAACTCGTAGCTCCCCCGCGCAGAGGGGTCGGCGCACGCTTCGAGGAGTATTGCGGCCTCGCCTTCATAGTGCGCGTCGTCCGCGACTCCCACGATCGCCGCAACCGTGTCGAACAGGCGGCCCATCGAGCTGGTGAGGGGCGAGTTTACGCCGCGCTCAGCGATAGTGAGGACCGTCCGCTCCTCGCCCACAGCGAGCCGGGAGCGCAGTGGGGCAGCACCGGGGTGATCCAGGAGGTCGAGCGAGTTCAGGGTGCCGAGTGCCATGCGGGCCGGACGCCGTATCGCCGCGGCGCCACCGGGCATGGGGACGTAGCGCAGGTGAGCGAAGCGCTCGTACCCAGTCCAAGTCGATACCAAGACCTCGCCGCCCCAGATCCGGCCGTCTTCCCCGTAGCCGGTTCCGTCGAAGGCCACGCCGACAACGGGCTCCGAGATGCCGTGCTCGGCGGTCACACTCACGACGTGGGCGTGATGGTGCTGCACTCCGACCTTGGGCAGATCGAGGCCGAGCGCCCACTTTGTCGACAGGTATTCGGGATGAAGGTCGTGGGCGACGATGCGCGGCTCTATGCGGAACAGGCGCTCGTAGAGGCCGAGGGTGTCCTCGAAGCTCTGAAGAGTCTCCGCGTTCTCCATGTCTCCAATGTGCTGGGAGACGAAGGCGTACTCACCCCTGAGAAGCGTGAACGTGTTCTTCTGCTCGGGCCCGGCGGCAAGGATGTCCGTGTCGGTGTTGAAGGGAAGAGGCAAGGGGTGGGGGGCGTACCCGCGGGATCGCCTTACCTGCTCGACTATCCCTTCCACCACGCGCACGACGCTGTCGTCGTAACGGCTGTAGATCTCTCGGTCATGAAGCAGAAACGCGTCGGCGATCGATGCAAGCCTGCCGAGAGCCTCCGCATTGCCGGTTGCTATCGGTTCGTCCGAGAGGTTTCCGCTCGTCATGACCAACGGGCCGTCGACGCGCCTTAGCAGCAGGTGGTGCAGGGGCGTGTAGGGCAGCATCACGCCGATCTCGGCAAGGCCGTGAGCCACACCGTCGGCCAGAGGCTCCGCTGCACCCGGCACTGAGATGCCGGGCTCGGTCAGTCTGCGCAACAGGACGATCGGGCGCACGTTCCCCTCGAGAAGGCCCGCTTCCTCCGAGTCCACCCGGCAGTACGCCCGAACCGCATCGACGTCGCGGGCCATAATGGCCAGCGGCTTGCCCCAGCGATGCTTGCGCTCCCTGAGCCGGTTCACTGCCGCGGGGTCGGTGGCCGAGCACGCCAGATGAAAGCCGCCGAGTCCCTTGATTGCGAGAATCTCCCCGCGCGCGAGTCTTGCGGCCGCATCCGCCAGGATGGCGTCGGTTCTGTCGCTCTCCGGCTGCGCTTCCCGATGCGGCCTCGGCGAGACCTCAAGCTCGGGGCTCCACACCCACTCGGCCGGGCTGTCGGGTGCGTTCAGGTACAGGCGAGGGCCACAGATGTAGCACGCGTCCGGTTGGGCGTGGAAGCGACGGTCGGCGGGGTCGGCATACTCGGCCGCGCACCTCTCGCACATCGGGAAGTCGCGCATCGTGGTCATCGGGCGGTCGTAGGGCACGTCGCCGATGATCGTGAAGCGCGGCCCGCAGTTGGTGCAGTTGATGAAGGGGTAAGCCGATCGGCGATCGGACGGCTCAAACAGCTCGCCGAGGCAGTCGGGGCAGGTCGCGATATCGGGAGAAACGAGCGTCATCGCGCCTTCCTCGGCGTGCGACTCCCGGATCTCGAAGCCCGCGAATCCCTCGGGCTCCACCTCTTCGACGAAAACGCGCTCGATCACCGACATAGCCGGTGCTCGTTCGCGCAGAAGGCGGGGGAACGCGTCGATCTTCTCGGCCGTGCCTTCTACGACGCAGTGCACTCCGTCGGACGCGTTGAGAACCCATCCGGCGAGACCCTGTTCGACCGCCAGGTTGTAGACGAACGGTCTGAAGCCGACGCCCTGCACGATTCCCGTGACGTGAAGCTGGAGTGCCTTCGTGGGCATCAAGGCCGTCCGCTCTTGCCGCGGCCATCTGCCACGAAGCGGTTGTTGATGAGCACGAAGAGCTTGTAGGCCTGATCGAGCAGCTCCATGGCCTCGTCGGCGGTGGCTTCCGTAAGCTCTTCGCGGGGCCCTTCGAACGTGGAGTCGTGAATGAACGCGTTGCGCTCGGCCCGAAGCCGGCGCCATCGCCGGGGGAACTCACGAAAGCCGAGCTCGGCGGCTGCGTCCTCGAACTGCTCCCCGGTAAGTGTTGGGAAGAGCTTGCCGATTCTCTGGCCCACGGAGCGCTGAGTGTCGAGCACGACCGCGCGCAGCTTAACGTCGGCACCGTGAGCTTCCATGATTCGGCTGAGCACGTCCTCAAGAAGCGTCTCGAGGAAGGTTGCGGCCAGTATCACCACGACCTCGAAGTCCTTTTCCGCGTGGTATCGGCGAATCCGGGCATCGAGCCTCACCTGCCGGTCGGGCGGGAACGCTCGGCGCCGTCCGTCGTCGCGGCCGACGCAGGAGGGGCACTTCTTCTCCCCCGACCCGACCGCG
>DATHUB010000151.1:0-7978 GCA_035462695.1 Coriobacteriia bacterium
ATGCGGTCGAACGCGGAGGGGGAGCCGCCGCGTTGAACGTGGCCGAGAACGACTGCGCGCACCTCATGTCCGCACTCGCCGCCGACTTCCTCGGCAAGCTTGAAGGCGTGGCCGGCACCCTCGGCCATAACGATGATCGAATGCCGCTTTCCGCGCTCGATGCCCTGGCGGACGGATGCGCAGACGTCCTTGAGGTTGAAGGGGATCTCGGGACCGAGGATGCAGTCGGCGCCGCAGGCAAGGCCTGCGTACGTTGCCAACTGGCCGCTTCGACGGCCCATAACCTCGATCACGAAGGTACGCTCATGACTCGACGCGGTGTCACGGACTTTGCCGACCGCGTCCGCAATCGTGTTCAGCGCCGTATCGAAGCCGATCGCGGTATCGGTTCCGGAGATGTCGTTGTCGATGGTGCCCGGCACGCCGACGGTGGCGATGCCACGGTCGTGAAGCGCCTGGGCACCGCGGTAGGAGCCGTCGCCGCCAACGACGACGAGACCCGTTACACCACGTCGCTTGAGCACTTCGACGGCCTCTGCCTCGCCGTCGGGTGTGTTGAAGCGGTCTGAACGCGAAGTACCGAGGAAAGTGCCTCCTCGGTCGAGGATGCCTCCGACGTCACCCAGACCCATGGGGCGGAAGGAGTCCTCCAGTAGACCCTGATAGCCGCTCTCGATGGCGACGGCCTCAGCGCCGGCGGCGATGGCCGACCGGACGACGGACCTCACGGCCGCGTTCATGCCCGGCGCGTCGCCGCCGCTCGTCAGAACACCGATACAGGCGGGCCTTTCGGGCATATTCGTCACCCTTCGTCGATCGTGCACCATTCGCCGATGGACCGCAGACGCTCGTAGCGCGCGTCCACCAGCTCCTGAGGGTCGATACCCGAAAGGGCGTCGAGTGCTGTCGACACGGCATCTCCAACCGCGGCCATCACGGTGGCGGAATCGACATGAGCGCCGCCGAGCGGCTCCGGTATGACCTGATCGACGAGTCCCAGGTCGACGAGGTCGGGCGCCGTCATCTTGAGACAGCCGGCGGCGGTCTGGGCCTCAGCCGCATCGCGATAGAGGATCGACGCGCACGACTCCGGGCTGATGACGGAGTAGTAGGCGTTCTCGAGCATGATCAGCCGGTCTCCGAAGCCGATGGCGAGCGCGCCACCGCTGCCGCCTTCCCCGATGCCCACGACAACCACAGGCACCTTCACCGCCGAGAGGAGCGACAGCGACTCGGCGATCGCCCACGCCTGTCCGCGCTCCTCGGCCTCGATGCCAGGGAACGCGCCGGCGGTGTCGAGGAAGCTCACGATCGGCAGCCGGAACTTGTCGGCAAGCCGTATGACCCGCATCGCCTTGCGGAAGCCCTCGGGGTGAGGTGAGCCGAAGTTGCGGCGGATGTTCTCTTTGGTGTTCGTGCCCTTACGGTGACCGAGGACGGCCACGCGCCTCCCGCTGAGGTTGGCAAGCCCGGCGAAGATGGCCTCGTCGTCGCCGTACGCGCGATCGCCGTGAAGCTCGACGACGTCTTCGAACAGCGCCTCGACGTAGTGCTGGGTCTTTGGTCGCTCCGGGTGCCGTGCGATCTGGACGCGATCCCATGGTGAGAGATGCTGATACGTGTCGACCTTGAGGTGTTCGACCTCAGCGGCAAGCGCGTTGACCTCTTCGAGCAGCTCGGGATTGCCCGAGAGGTCGAGGCGCTGGAGTTCGGCTAGCTTCTCCTCGAGCTCGATAAGCGGCCGCTCGAAGTCCATGACGTACTTGCGCCGCGTCATTCGGCGCCACCGCCCGCTACCGCCGTCGCCCCTGACAGGTACGCGAGCAGAAGTCCGAGGTGCTCGCTAAGGGCCGCGCGTGGGACAACCTCGTCGATCATCCCGTGGTTGAGCATGTACTCGGCGGTTCGGAAGCCCTTGGGAAGCTTCTGCCGGATGGTCTGTTCGATGATGCGGGGGCCGGCGAATCCGATGATCGCTCCCGGCTCGGCGACGATCACGTCGGCCAAGACCGCGAAACTCGCCGTCACACCCCCGTAGGTAGGGTTCGTGAGCACGGACACGTAGGGAAGCCGCGCCTCGGCGTGCCGCTGCGCGGCTGCGGACGTCTTGGCCATCTGCATCAGGGAGAGCATGCCTTCTTGCATGCGCGCGCCGCCTGATGCCGTCACCAGCACGATAGGCAACGAGTCCTCCGTCGCGGCCTCGAATGCGCGGGCCACCTTCTCCCCCACGACCGAGCCCATGGAAGCGCCGATGAAGCGGAAGTCCATGACGCCGAGGATCACCGGCATGCCGCCGATGGTGGCGCGCCCGGTGACGATAGCCTCGGGAAGGTCGCTCTTCTCGCGTGCCTTCTCGAGGGACTCGTTGTAGCTCTTGACGGCGACGAAGCCGAGCGGATCGCACGACACGAGCTCTGCATCGAATTCGACGAACGAGCCCTCGTCGGAGAGAAGCTCTATGCGCTCCGGCGCGGTGAGCGCGAGATGATGTCCGCAGTAGCGGCAGACGCGGCCACTCTCCACGAGTTCGCCCTCGTAGAGCGTGCGCTTGCACTCATCGCACTTGACCCACACACCATCGGGTACGTCGTTAGAGCCGCCGGCCGCCTCTGCCCCAGCCTTGGTGTAGCGCCTGCTCTCACGTTGTGACAACCAGTCTGCGATGGACATCTGAACGCTTCAATCTCCTGCCTGTGCGGTCCGCTTGAGCGAGCGCGCCAAGAAAGCGGTTCGCGGCACCGCCCAAACAGTGAGCGGTGCCGCGCAGTATACCGTTTATGCCGAGTCGACCCTACGCGCAGCTGAAGTCCTTCTCGCCGTTGAACACGGCAGTCGCGTCCTCAACGCTCCAGTCTCCGAGCGTAATGGCGCTGATCGCCTTGGTGAGGCGAATTGCCTCGTCGAGCGAGCGCTGATGTATGTTGCGGCCCGTCGCATTGCCCACTGCGCCACCGACGTGGATCTGGTCGTAGAGCTGCGCGAGAAAAGTCTGGGGATCGACGGTCGAGCCGCCGGCGCATACGAGGCCGGTGCGGCCTGACGCCCACGCGGCCTCCTTCAGCTTGTCAGCAGAGCTACCGGCGTCGTCGCCCTTGGGCGGGTTCACCTTCACGAAGTCCGCGCCGAGCGTGAGGGCGGTGCCGGCGGCCCCGGCGATCAGATGAGCGTCCTTCTCGTTCGGGACGGCCTTGCCGCGCGGATACATCCAGAGGACGACGATCATGCCGAGGGCGTGAGCGTCCGCGATCAGCTGACCCGCCTCGGCCATCATCTGCGACTCATACTCGCTGCCGATGTAGATCGTGTAACCGATGCCGACCACGTTGACGCCGTTGCTCCGCAGGTCGATCACCGTCTGGATGTCGTATAGCTGCGGGCTGTACGGGTCGTCCTGGTGCTTCTCGGGATCCTGTGAGGTCTTCACCAGGTGAGTCTTGCTGTTCATCTTCACGAGGTAGTTCACGTTGGGGTAGTCGGCGGCGTAGGCAGCGAGCAGGCCGCGCTGGCCTGCCATCACGCCGCAGAGACCCTGGGAGCCGATGCGAAACAGGTGCTCGGGATCGGCGTCGTCGGGATGGATCCCCTCACCGTAGAAGTCGTCGTTCAGATGCTCGACCTTCTGGTCGCACGCGAACAGCATGAGCCGACCGGTCCCGCGGGTCGCCTTCATGAAGCTGTCAACGTACGTGTCGCGCATCTCGGCCGGTACGTCGGCCGGTACGTGCACCTGGTCGGGAGTAATGCTCGGCATTGGTGGTACCCCTCTCTTCAGACGAAACGCTTCACACGCGTTCACGGCACGCTTCTGATATGTTCCCCCGCGCGCCGGATGGAGCCACGGAACAGGGTACGCGAAGCTGGAAACACGCGCCATATTCTGGCAGAAGGCGTGTTCCGACGGCGGCAGCGCCTTCGAATAAGTGACTACCCCTAATGACTACTCTGCGTGCTCGGAATCTGCGAGCGACTTGCGCATCGAGCGGTGCGGGATCTTCGTGAGCTCGCTGATGAACGTCTCCCCCGTGAACTGGTAGCCGAGACGCTCGTAGAACGGGAACGCGTTGTCGCGAGCGTTGAGCCAGACCTCTCGCGCGCCGCTTTCCCGCGCCCACTGCTCGAGTTCGCGTACCAGCAGGCGGCCGATTCCGGTGCCCTGAAACTCGGGGAGCACGGCGACCTGGCGCAGCTGCAGCCGATCGTCGCCGGAGTGACCCACCAGCCGTGCTGTCCCGGCTATCTTGAATCCGCACAGCGCAACGACCTGCACGTCCTCGTCCGCGGCCTGGTGCCAGTCCCCGTCCTCGGGGACACCAAAGTCGCGGTACAGGACTTCGTAGACGAGCTTGCGCACGTCGCGGAAGCGAATCCAGCCCTCGTCGATGAAGTCGATGATGCACTCGCGGTCTTCCAACTCCTACCCCCGGTAGCGATTCGTGACGGGCATGCGGCGGTCTTTGCCGAAGGCCTTGGGCGTGATCTTCACACCGAGTGGCCCTTGTCGGCGCTTGTATTCAGCGGCATCGGTCATCTGCAGAACTCGATCGACCAGTGCGGCGTCGAAGCCGTCGGCGACTATCTCGTCTCGGCTCTCGTCACCCTCGACGTATCGCTCGAGAACGGCGTCCAGGACATCGTATGGAGGCAGAGAGTCCTGGTCGACTTGGCCGGGCTTCAGCTCGGCCGACGGCGCTTTCGTCAGCGTCGACTGCGGGATGACTGCGCCTTCATCGCCGGTGTTTCGCCAGTTGCAGAGCTCGTACACGCGGGTCTTGAAGACGTCCTTGATCGGCGCGAATCCACCGACCATGTCGCCGTAGAGCGTCGAGTAGCCCACTGAGAGCTCGCTCTTGTTGCCGGTCGCGAGCGTCAGCCATCCGAACTTGTTCGAAAGGCCCATGAGCAAGGTGCCGCGGACACGCGCCTGCAGGTTCTCCTCGGCAACGCCGGGCTCCTCACCCTCGAACGACGGAGCGAGTGCTTCGAGGAAGGCCGAGTGCGGCGCCTCGATCGGAATGGTGCGGCACTCGAACCCGAGGTTGGACGCGAGTTCTTCGGAGTCCGACACGCTGCCCTCGGAGGAGTAGCGGCTGGGCATGAGCACGGCGTGCACATGATCGGGGCCGAGCGCATCGGCCGCCAGCGTCGCAGTGAGCGCCGAGTCGATCCCCCCGGAGAGCCCAAGCACCACGTCGCTGAATCCGTTCTTGACCGCGTAGTCGTGCAGACCGAGCTGCAGCGCGCGGTAGACCTCCTCAGGTCCCTCGATCATCTCGGCGAGATCGGCCGAGGCCCCGAGCTTGGCGCCGGGAGAGATGTCCGCGATCACGAGGTCCTCGGCGAAGGAGGCGCCTCTGGCGATCACGCGGCCCTCGGGCGAGATGATCACGCTGCGGCCGTCGAAAACGAGCTCGTCCTGGCCGCCCACCAGATTGCAGTACGCGACCCAGACACCGTTCTCACGCGCTCGCTGGACGAGCATCGCCTCACGCGTCGAGCCCTTGCCGGCGTGGAAGGGCGACGCCGAGATGTTGAACAAGACAGTCGCGCCTTCGGCAGCCGCCTCCAGCGCGAGATCGGGAGTCCAGATGTCTTCGCAGACCGTTGTGGCGAACAAACTGCCACCCAGCTCGGTCAGTCCCGGCGCGTCGCCGGGCTCGAAGTAACGCTCCTCGTCGAAGACGCCGTAGTTGGGCAGCTTGCGTTTCCGATAGACCTGGAGAACGCGGCTGTTGCCGAGCAGCGCCGCGGCGTTGTAGAGGCCGTGTTCGTCCCGATCGACGAATCCCGCGATCACCACCGCGCCGCACGCTGCGGACAGCTGTTCGAGCGCGTCGAGGTTGTCCTCGACGAAATGATCCTTGTGGAGCAGGTCCTCGGGCGGGTAACCGGTAAGCGCAAGTTCGGGAAGCAGAGTCACGCCAGCGCCGGCCGCACTCGCGGCGCCCACCGCCTCGAGACACCGCCTCAGGTTGCCCTGGATGTCCCCCACGGTCGTGTTGATCTGTGCGAGCGCTACGCGCATGACGCTCCGTCCAGTCAGTCGATTCGGCGTGTACGAGTCTACCTGAGGTCGTCTCGTACACGTCGGTAGACGCGTATTCACGTCTTCTTGTGGCTGATCTTTCCATCGTCGGTCGCCCACCCGCCCTGACCTGCATTGCGGCCTCAATGGCATCATGCTCGCTCATCTGCCACTGGCTCTGCCGCGTTGATATGCCTTGGGTCTGAGGCTGCGGTGGAGCGTGCAACGGCACCGACCGTCACAGGGACGGCACGGCCCGAAGCACAGCGTAGCCAAGCAGAAAGGCAAAGTGTGACCAGCTCTATGCGTTCCCCGCTTGCCCGGGTGCTCGTCGCCTCGGCACTCACCGTCGCTCTCTCGGCGACTCTCGCGCTAGCTGCGCCGAAACCTGCTTTCGCCGCGAAGCGCGCCAAGAAGATCAGCCGCGAACTGGTGATCACGCGCTCCAAGCGCTGGGTCCGCCACAAGGTCCCCTACAGCCAGTCGCGCTATCACGCCGGCTACCGCCAGGACTGCTCGGGCTTCGTCTCGATGGCTTGGAAGACCGGTCGCTCGTACACCACCAGTACCATCAAACGGGTCTCGCACCGAATCAACTACCGCAAGGCCAAGCCCGGCGATGCTGTGTTGCGGCCGGGACGCCATGTGGCGATCTTCGGTGGCTGGCACAACAAGAGCCGCCGCACGTACTACGCCTACGAGGAGTCGACGTACGGCAAGCCGGCGATGCGCCGGATCAAGAAGTTCACGCGCGGCTCGCAGATGATCCGTCGCGATCGCATCACCATGAAGACGAACCGCTACCGCTAGAGATCCGCGGCAGAGCTCTTCTTCCGATCGAACACAGTCGGTGCCGTCGCTGCCCCGAGAGGCAGTGGCGGCACCGTTACGTTCCGAGCGTGTTCCTACAGGCGTGCTGAGTGAACGGCAACAACGAGTTCTCGGCAGTAGGCCCCCAGCTTCGACGGCTCGTCCTGTCTTCTCACCAGAGCGGAGCCCACAACGACGCCATCGGCTACTCGTGCGACTGCAGCGGCCTGCTCCGGCGTCGAGATGCCGAATCCGACCGCTACCGGCAACGACGTCGCGGCTTTCACGCGGTGCACCAAGTCGGCAAGCTCGGGCGGCAGGTCGGTGCGCTCGCCGGTGACGCCCGTCGTCGAGACGCAGTAGACGAAGCCGGCGGACAGGGCTCCCACCTTCGCGAGCCGATCCGGGGTGGATGTGGGCGCCGCGAGGAAGACGGTATCGAGGCCCGGCGACGCCTGAAGCCACATGCCCGCCATGTCGGTTGGCAGATCGGGCACGATGACTCCGCTGATGCCGGCCGCGGTCAGCGCATCCGCAGCCTTGGAAAGCCCCGCGCGCATGAGGGGGTTCAGGTAGGTCATCACAGCGATCGGTGGAACATCGTCTCCCGCCTCGGCGAGGAACTCCGCAGCCAACTGAACGGTCTCCGTAAGGCCGAAGGCCCCGCCACTGTTGGCGCGCGCCGTCTCAGCGGCGTCGCGTATCACCGGACCGTCGGCCATGGGATCCGCATAGGGCACGCCGAGCTCGATGAGGTCGGCTCCCGCTGCGACGGTCTCGCGGAGCGCCTGCATCGAGACTTCGCGCGTCGGGTATCCGGCCATCAGGTACGCGACGAGCGCGGGTCGTCCCGCCTCAAAGGCGCGACCAAGACGACCCGAACCGCCGCGAGACCCGGCGGCGTCGCTAGTCAACGGCAAGGCCTGCCTCCCGCACGATGTCGATATCCTTGTCGCCTCGGCCCGAGAGCGTGACCACGACTGTTGCCGCAGGACCGAGACTATCGGCGAGACGGGGCAGAAGCGCGAGGGCGTGCGACGACTCGATGGCCGGGATGATGCCTTCGGTCCGCGTCAGCAGTTCGAAAGCGGCGAGCGCCTCAGCGTCGTTCACTGCCTCGTAGGTTACGAGCCCCTCGTCTTT
>DATHUB010000152.1:0-3698 GCA_035462695.1 Coriobacteriia bacterium
CCGATGTAGTCATTGAGAATTCGAACCTCTACACCGGCCTTGCACCGGTCTATAAGGATGTCGATCAGCGCTCGCGTCAGCTCATCGCGCTCCCAAATGAAGTACATGATGTTGATGGTGTCCTGTGCGGCGGCCAGGTCCTTCTTCAGCTGCGCGAACTTCTCAGCGCCGGTAGGCATTATCCGTACGTCGTAGGCGGGCAAAGGAGCCATGGACTCGGTGACCTGCGCCATGTGGGCCACCTCTCCGAACCCAAGGTCGCCTGCGAGCGCTATGCCCTCCCGGGCATCGTTGTAGTACTTGGCCTGCATGCGATCCCGCACCGGCCGCTCAGTCTCGGCGACCTTCTCCCACCAGCCGCTCTGCTGCGCCTTCTTCCTGAAATTGCGGCCGAGGAAGTAATAGAGGATCAAGCCAAGTCCCGGCAGCATGTATATCAGCAGGAGCCACGACACCGTCTTCGTAGGATCGCGCTGATCATTGATGAGCACGATGGCGACGGCGATTACGTAGACGAGGGCGATGACCGGAGCGAGCAGGCCGATCGCCGCCAGCACCGCTCCAAGAGCGTTCTCCACGGATGGTCCCTCCCAATGATTGCCCTGTTGGCAGAATAGCTGTGGCGCAGGGGGGGAGTCACCCTTGCCTTGTCAACGGTGGACACGCAGTTCGCGTATGGCGAGAGACAAAAGGCCCCGGCGTGTCGCCGGGGCCCTGTTTGCAGACGCGCCCAAAGCACGCTCCAGACTCGCGGCCACCTACCTGACCTTCACGTAGTCCGCGCTTCCGTAGGTCTTGTAGTTCGCGGAGTCGCTAGCGTGGTACGCGACGAACTTCCACGATCCTTTTGAACTCGAGCTGGTGAACTTTATCGGCGCGTTGTACGCGGTCTTGCTCTTGGAGTAGTAGACGTAACTGGCTTTGAAGGACTTGACGTAGACATAGTCGCCTGCGCGGTTCTTCTTGTACGCGCGTATCATCACCTTGTTCGAGTCCGTTGTACTGTGATACGGCTCCGTGTAGCCCTTCGCATTGTAGGTGCGGTTCAGCCGGAGTTCTGACCACGCGGTCGTGCGCGTTAGGCGGGCTTTGGGAAGCACGCTCGCTCCCCCCTGCTGCTGCGCCATGTAGTCGGCTTCACCTGAGAAGTAGGCCCTGTAGCTCGTCCTCTGTTTCGGCGCCATTGTGCGCGAATAGCGCCCGTTCGCATCGGTCGATACCTCTCCCACCACTCTCCACTCGCCCGAAGCATCAGCCGCGCTTATCGCCACCGGCTTGTTCGACAGGCTCTTGCCCGTAGCGTCGGTAAGGTAGCCGGACACTACAGCCGAGCCGTACTCGGAGGTCTTGGGTGCCGAGAAGGTCATCTCGGTCAGTGTCCGAGACGCCGCCTGCATTTTCGGATATACCTTGTCCCCGGCGAACCGCACTTCGTAGGTCGCATTCATCGCCGGGAGGACGTTGTCGAGACGCCAGTGTCCGAGTGAGTCCACGACTGTCGTGCCAATCATCGTCCAAGGAGAGCCGTCAGCCGATCGGTAGACTGCGAGTGACTTGCCACTTATCGGTGCAGCGGCGGCCGTATAGAGGCTGCCCGTGAGCGAGAACGGCACGCCCTCCACCTGCGGCGGGATTGGATCCATGCGCAGATCAGGGTAGTACAGCCGCTTGACGGTGATTGTCACGGCCTTCGACTCGCCGGGGGATACTTCAGGGTGCGCGTCGGATACCGATACGACGACCCACTGGTTGGTGGGGTCGACGAACTGAAGGTCATATACCGCGTCGCCCGTCGTTTGCTCCAAAGTGGGAACTGGAGACAACGCACCCGAGTCGAACGTGCCATCCTCCACCGCGGCCGTCACAACCTGCTTCGAGAATGCGTTCTTAAGCGTGACACTGGTCCCCGAGATGAGCTTGCCGGTGGACGCTTCCTTCACCGTCCCGGTTATTCGTGCTGCCTTGACGGTTTGTAGACTCACGTCGGCCCGCGCGCCCGGCAGCACGTTGATACGCGAGTCGACACTCAGGCCGAGAATCCGCGGCGTGTAGGTACCCTGAGGATCCTCTACCTTGATCCAGTAGCCTCTGTTCTCGAATACGTAGTTGACGATGCGCGTACTGGCGGGCTCCAAGTCCTCGAAAGCGAACCGGCCCGCTGCGTCGGTAGTTGCAGTAGCGACATTGATCGAAGGTATGTACGCATCGAGCGGACTGAAGGAAGCCCCGCTCGCGAGGACTGACAGCGTCACCTTGCGACCAGGCGCAGGGGTGCCCGCCGAGTCAAGGGTTACCAGGCCGTGCAGAGAGCCGACGATGGGTCGATGCACCACGTTCAAGGTGTAGGAGCGTCCACGCTCCAAGACGAGGTCACTCGCTGACGCGAGATCGGTCCCGTTGGGGTAACCGCAGTCGTAGTATCGGTCGTCATTGCTTCGCGACACGATGCGATAGGTGCCGCTGGCGTCACTGCTGAACTGGAAATCGGACGTCCATCCACTCTGCATAGACGTCCACGGTGACGTGTCGAGGATCCAGGCACCCTCGTCATTCTTGCGATAGAACTCGACCGACGGCACTCCAAGGACGCCATACTCGCCCCATTTGGTGTAGCCGGTCACTAATGTGTCTCGCCACAGCGAGACCGTTCCGAGATCGACCTCTTGGTCCCACTCGAGCGAGTACGTGTGTGCGCCCTCTTGGTCCTCAGAGTCCGGAAGCCAGAGCGGCCCATAGTTCCTGTCCTTACGCACACCAAAGCGATAGTCACCCGGCGCCAGAGGGATTGAGAAGCTGCCGCTTGCGCTGGTGTCGATAGGCGGGACCTGGATCTGCCCCCACCCAGCGGCGCCGAGCTTCTGCAACAGGACGTCGAAGTGAGTGAGATCGACTCCTTCAGGCATGCCCCTCACGTTGCCCACGATTCTCGGCAGAGACTGCAGCGTTACGTCCGCAGCCACGGTGCCCACCTCGGGCACACTCAGGTCGGACCCGGAATCGACGCTCTCGGTGCCGCCCCAAAAGACCTCGCGATACTCGCCGCCCGCCCAGTTCGCGAAACGCAGACGATAAGCTCCGGCAGCGAGTTCCGGCGTGTCGAATCGGCCGTCGGACAGCGGGCTGACACGGCCTTCATACTGCCAGCCGTTCCCGCTGTCGTGGTACCACTCCACCCAAAGGACATGGGCCGGAGCGCCGTCTTTGTCCGTTGCCGTTCCGGAAATCGTTCCAGCATGGACATCCGGTGGCGAGGCCAACAGCACGCAGAAGATCAACGCGACGAACCATGCGAACAGGTGGCGGAATCGCATACTGACACTCCTACTCAGGGGTTTGACGCGCGACGCCGTGATTCTACTCCGACCAGCAGTTGCAGTGCGATTGACGCCATCCACTCGCTGGGCCAAACGTTGGCGCGCGAGGATCAGGATCCCTGGAGACACTGCGCCACAAAGCCCAACACCCTCTGAGCGGCAGTGAATGCAGGTTGAACCGGTCTCCTTATAGGCCGGTTCAGCCGTTGTTGGAGTGTGGGCAATGGTGGGTGGCTTTGTGATCTGGTTCGTAGCTGCCTGGAAGAACTGCGCTTGTGCTAGCGGCGGTCGGTGACGCTCATCCTGGCTTCCAGCAGTATTGCAGCAGCCTCTCGATGTCCGTCCATGAGCATGTCTACCGCTGCCGTGGCCATCGCTGCGCCC
>DATHUB010000153.1:0-17332 GCA_035462695.1 Coriobacteriia bacterium
CTCCCAAGAAGCCCTCGGCCGAGAAGGGCGAGACCTACGAGTGCGGCGTCGAGCCGATCGGGGGTCCTTGGGTGAGGTTCCGGGCGGGCTACTACGTCTACGCCCTGCTGTACGTCATCTTCGACATCGAAACCGTCTTTCTCTACCCGTGGGCCGTCACATTCGGCCGGCCGGGGGTCGCTTGGTTCGTCTTCTTCGAGATGCTGGTCTTCGTGGTCATCCTCGCGGGCGGGCTCGCGTACGCGTGGAAGGAAGGTGCTCTCAGGTGGCGCTAGACAAACTCACCGGAGAGAACTCGATTCTGTTCATCCGCAGCGAGCAGCTGTTCGACTGGGCTCGCCGTCATTCTCTGTGGTACATGGCCTTCGGAATCGCCTGCTGTGCGATCGAGGGACTCATGCACGCTTCCGGTCCTCGTTTCGACTTCGACCGTCATGGCGTGTTCTTCCGCGCGAGCCCTCGGCAGTCCGACGTCATGATCGTGGCCGGCACCGTCAACCATAAGATGGCCGAGACGGTCAGGCGCCTGTACGACCAGATGCCCGAACCGAAGTGGGTCATCGCGATGGGCGCGTGCGCGTCGACCGGCGGGCCGTTCCGTGAGTATCCCAACGTCGTGCTCGGCGTCGACAAGGTCGTGCCGGTTGACGTCTACATCCCCGGCTGCCCTCCTCGTCCTGAGTCGGTTCAGTACGGCTTCTTGCAGCTCATGAACAAGATCCAAGGCCAGACGGAGGAGCGGCTTGCAGCCCGACGCGACGCTCATAAGTAGAGTCCTCGCCGACGCCGGCATCGCGGTGTCCGTCGAAGATCAGCGTGTCGTGGGCCCTGTCTTTCGCGTGCCCGCGTCCGACGCGCCCTCGGCGCTGCGCGCCCTCAAGGAGTCCTCTCACAGCTACAGCTTCCTCGTCGATCTGTTCGGCGTGGACACGGGCGAGGCGATCGACGTCGTTTATCACCTGCGCTCGTACGTCTTCGACGAAGAGGTGCACCTCAAGGTGGAGCATGGCTACGGCTCCACTCTCGCGAGCGTCTGGGAGCTCTACCCCGCGGCGCTCATGCCCGAGCGCGAGTGCGCCGAGATGTTCGGGCTCTCGCTGTCCGGCCATCCGAACCCGAAGCGGCTGCTCTCCACCGACGCCGTGCCCCCGCTGCTCCTGAAGTCGACGTTGATCAGGACTGCCGAGGAGGTGCGCAACCGGTGAGCGATCCTCGCAGCATCGTCAGTCATGCCGGCTGGCTCACCACGGAGCCTCCGGCCGAGCCCGTCACACTGCCGGCATCTCTCAAGCGTGCACCCAGTGGCGTGAACGAACTCATGACCGAGCACCTTGTGGTCAACATGGGACCTCAGCACCCGTCCACCCACGGCGTCCTGCGCGTTCTGCTCGAGCTGGACGGCGAAGAAGTGATCACGGGAGAGGCAGTCGTCGGGTACCTGCACCGCGGCATCGAGAAGCTTGCCGAGCACCGCCGCTACAACGCCGTCGGCACGCTGATGGACCGCGGCGACTACGTGACCGGCATCATGAACGAGCTCGCATTCGCTCTGGCTGCCGAGAAGGTCGCAGAGATAGAGGTGCCTCGGCGGGCGGACTGGTTGCGCGTCCTGTTGAGCGAGCTCAACCGTCTCGCAAGCCACCTCGTCTGGTACGGCACCATGGGCCTCGACGCGGGCGCGATGGGCCAGTTCCTCTACGCGGTCCGCGATCGTGAGAATCTCCTCGACATTCTCGAGGACGTGACCGGACAGCGCATGATGTTCAACTACGTGCGCCCGGGCGGCGTCGTGAACGACATCACGCGGACGGCCGAGGTCAAGATCCACCGCTTCCTCAAGACCATCGACCGGTATCTCGACGAGCACGACGAGCTTCTCGGCGGCAACGAGATCTTCCAGGGACGAATGCGCGGCGTTGGCGTCATCAGCAAGGAGATGGCCGTAGCGTTCGGCCTGACCGGCGCCAACCTGCGCGCTTCAGGACTGAGCTTCGACGTGCGGCGCGATCGCCCGTACTCGGCGTACGAGGAGATGAAGTTCGATATCCCCGTGGCTGAAGAAGGCGACTGCTACGCGCGCTACCTCGTTCGCATGGCCGAGATGCGCCAGTCGGTGCGAATCATCCGACAGTGCATCGACGGGCTGCCGGAGGGCGACTTCACCGCCAAGGTGCCGAAGATCCTGCGCCCGCCCGCCGGCGAGGCGTACGCGGCCGTCGAGTCCGCCCGCGGGGAGCTCGGCGTCTACCTGGTGAGCGACGGAACTGAGAACCCCTACCGCATGCGCTACCGGCCGCCCGCGCTTTTCGCGCTGCAGGCGGGCGAGGCGCTTCTGCCCGGAGTTATGCTCGCCGATGCCGTGGTCATCCTTGGAAGCCTCGACTTCGTGCTCGGGGAGATCGACCGATGACGCTCCTCGTCGGCATACTGCGCGTGCTCGCGGCCCTCGGCCTCATGCTGGCAAACGGCGTCGTGCTCATCTACATGCTCCGTAAGGTGCTCGGACGCCTTCACCTGCGCCTCGGGCCGACCGAGCTCGGCCCCGCCGGCATGTTCCAGACGACCGCCGACGTGCTCAAGCTGCTCACGAAGGAGGACCCGACCCCGACCCACGTCGACAAGGTCCTCTACTTCATCGCACCTGCCATCGTCTTCGTCCCTTCGCTGGCCGCGTATGCCGCGCTTCCCTTCTCGAGCACGTGGACGATCGCGAACCTCGACCTGGGCCTGCTGTACACGTTCGCGATCCTGTCGCTCGTCCCACTCGGCGTCGTTGCCGCGGGTTGGTCGAGCTTCAACAAGTGGTCGCTCATCGGTGCGATGCGCGCGGTCGCCTCGCAGGTGAGCTACGAGGTCCCCATGCTGCTCGCGGCGCTGCCGCCGGTGATGATCGCAGGCTCGCTCAACATGGGCGACATCGCTCGGGCCCAAGACGGCTTCGTCTGGTTCTGGCTGCCGTGCCTGCCGGCCTTCCTGCTCTTCATCATGGCCGGGCTCATCGAGGTGAACCAGACGCCGTTCGACATGTCTGAGGCCGACTCCGAGCTCGTGGCCGGCTACGCCACCGAGTACTCGTCGATGAAGTTCGGCCTGTTGTTCCTCGCCGAGTTCTCGAACACGTTCATCTTCGCTGCGCTGCTCGTCACGCTCTTCCTCGGCGGATGGAACCTGCCGCTGATTCCCGACGAGATCCTCTTCGGCATCGGTGCGCCGGTGATATTCCTCATCAAGACCTACCTCGTGATCTTCGTGTTCATGTGGATCCGCGGCACGCTTCCGCGCGTGCGCATCGACCAACTGCTCGCCTTCGGGTGGAAGGTGCTCCTTCCGCTCTCGCTCGCCTGGGTGATGGTCACGGCAGTCGGCGTGAAGCTGTGGCCCGTCTTGCTGGGCGGTGTGCGATGAGCATCTGGGGCACCGGCATTCTCAAGGGCATGCGCAACACCATGCGCAACATGATCCGCGGGCCGATCACCGTGCAGTATCCGAAAGAGAAGCTCGTCCTTCCCGAGCGAGCCCGTTGGGCCGTGCGCATGAAGCTCGACGACGAGGGGCAGCACAAGTGCACCGCCTGCCTAGCCTGCGAGCGCGCGTGTCCCGACTTCATCATCAAGATCGATACGACCACGGGCGAGGACAAGACCAAGAATATCGATGCCTGGGACTACGAGATCGGCGCCTGCATGATGTGCGGTCTGTGCGTCGAGGCGTGCCCGTTCGACGCCATTGAGATGAGCCACGACTACGAACTCGCTCGTTTCGATCCCGCGTTGCTGTGCGAGAAGCTGCTCACGGACACCCCAGCCGCCAAGCCCAAGCGCAAGGCGGCAGCACCCGCCCCGAAGCCGGCTCAGCCGACCCCCGCGGACATCGAGCCTGCGGACACCGCCCCCGCCGACACGGACGCCCCCGCCCCGAAGCCGGCGGAAGGGGAGGCTGGCGATGAGTGACGTCCTCGGCACGGTCGTCTTCGCGGCCCTCGGCGCCTTCATGATCGGCGGCGCCATCGCCATGCTCGCCTCCCGCAACGTCGTTCACGCGGCCTTTTGGCTGCTGGCGGTCTCTGCGGCTGCGGCGGGTCTGTTCGCGCTGCTGCAGGCCGGGTACGTCGCCCTGATGCAGGTGCTCATCTACGCAGGCGCGGTCGCGATTCTCAATATCTTCACCATCATGATCACCATGCGCCGCCGAGAAGACGCTGTCCGCGAGAGCGACTTCTCGTGGCCCGGCCTCGCGCTTGCCGCGGCGTTCTTCGCGCTGATCGCGGTCGCCCTTGTCGGCAGCACGCTGCCCGCGTCGGTCAACCTCGCCGAGTACCCCGGCATCTACGAGTTCGGGGAGCTGCTCTTCTCGGCCGAGGGCTGGGCTCTGCCGTTCGAGATCGCATCGCTCATCCTCACCGCGGCGCTCGTTGCCGCAGTCTGGTGGTCCAAGGAGGATGACCGGTGACCGTCGGCCTTCCCGCATACCTGCTTCTCGCAGCGGCCCTGTTCTCGCTCGGCCTGTATGGGGCCGTCTCGAAGAAGGGCGCCGTCCAGGTACTCATGTCGCTCGAGCTGATGTCGGTCGCCATCGACCTGAACCTGCTCGCCTTCTCACGCTTCGTGACGCCGCAGCTGATGACCGGACAGTTCTTCACCGTCTTCGTGATGGTTCTCTCGGCAGCCGAGATCGGCCTCGGGCTCGCGCTCGTCGTCGCCATCTACCGTGAGTCGCATTCTGCCGAGATCACCACCCTGTCAGAGCTGAAGGGGTAGGCGATGAACTGGGTAGCCCTCATACCCGCGTTGCCCGCCGCGGCCTTCGTGATCCTGCTGCCGATGTCTCGCCAGGTCCGCAACAAGATGCTGTGGTTGCCGCTTGCCGCGATCGTCGGCTCGCTTGTGCTGTCCCTGTTCGCGCTCGTGCAGGTCTGGCCGGGCGGCGAGGTTGAGGAGCCGGTGTGGGCCATCTCGTGGGCCTTCGCGCAGGTGGGAGCGTCGACTTTCACGGCAGGCTTCGCACTCGATTCGCTCGCCGCGATCACCCTCGTGATGGTTACGATCGTTGCGGCCTGCGTCGAGGTCTACTCGATCGGATACATGCATCGCGACTCGCGCGTCGGCTGGTACTACGCCGTCGTTTCGTTGTTCACCTCGGCGATGCTCGCACTCGTGCTCTCGAACGACTTGCTGTTCACCTTCGCAATGTGGGAGGTCATGGGCCTGTGCTCGTACCTGCTCATCGGGTTCTGGTACGAGCTCGAAGCGCCGAGAAAGGCCTCGCAGAAGGCGTTCTTGACGACGAGGATCGGCGATCTCGGCTTCCTAATCGCGCTGTTCGTCATCTTCGCCAACGCGGAGACCTTCACGCTGTCGCGCGTTCTCGAGACAGCGCCCGAGTGGGCTCCCGGCGCCGCACTCGCCGCATCGGTAGGTCTGCTCTGGGCCGCGATGGGCAAGTCGGCGCAGATCCCACTCCATGTCTGGCTGCCCGACGCGATGGCCGGCCCCACTCCGGCTTCGGCGCTCATCCACGCGGCGACCATGGTCGCAGCGGGTGTCTTCGTCGTGGCGCGCACGTTGCCGATCTTCGAGCAGGCTCCGGTCGTGATGTCGGCGATGCTCGTGATCGGCGCCCTCACCGCGCTGCTGGGCGGACTTCTTGCGGCCGTTCAGCACGATGTGAAGAAAGTCGCGGCGTACTCGACGATCAGCCAGCTCGGCTTGATGTTCGTGGCCCTCGGCGCCGGAAGCGCGACCGCTGCCCTGTTCCACCTGACCACCCACGCCTTCTTCAAGTCGCTCATCTTTCTCGGTGCGGGCGTCATCATCCACGCCGCGCATACCCAGGACATGCGAGAGATGGGCGGGCTCGCGAAGCACCTGCCTGTCACGACGGCGACCTTCACGGTCGGGGCGCTTGCGCTTGCAGGCTTCCCGCCGCTTTCCGGGTTCTTCAGCAAGGATGAGATCCTCGCCCTGCTGCTGCACGAGGGACACCCGGTCATCTTCGGAATAGTCGTCCTCGCATCCGGTATCACCGCGTTCTATGTGACGCGCCTGTGGTTCCGGGTGTTCACGGGCCCCGAACAGACCGAGCAGCTCCACGAGGGGCACACCTCCATGGTCGCCCCGATGGTCGTACTCGCGGCCATCACCGTGGTCGCCGGTCTCGGCACTACCGTCTACGCGGCTCTGCTGGGACATGAGGGCGAGTGGCCGGCTCCCGGCATGTGGCTGCTGTCGCTCGTGATCGCCGGCACCGGCATCGGAATCGGCTGGTGGGTCTACGGCCGTCGTTCCGTGAACGTGAACACTCGCGTCTGGAAGCAGCGCTTCGGCTACTTCTACGATGCTCTCGCGTCCAAGTTCTACTTCGACCTGACATACTCGTTCGTCCTGGTGAAAGGCTACTTCCGCCTGACCGAGCTCGCCGCGGTCTTCGACATGCGGGCTATCGACGGCGTCGTCAACGGTGCCTCGCGGCTCTGGGTCCGTGGGACCGGCGCCACCTGGCGCTTCGATGGTGCCGTGATCGACGGGGCGGTCAACGGTCTCGCGACGCTCGCCCGCAACACGGGCACCGCGCTTCGTGGCCTGCAGACTGGCCGGCTCCAGAACTACCAGCGTTTCATCGTGGGAGCGGTTGTGCTCCTCGTGCTCGGGCTGTACGTCGTGATGATGGTGAAAGGGGCCTAGGGGTGCTCACCTGGATCGTATTCCTCCCGCTGCTCGGCGTGGTTGCCTGCGCGCTTCTGCCGAAGGACCGTCCCGAGCTGCCCCGATGGGTAGCGCTGGCGGTGACCGGCGCGGACCTCGTCTTAGCCGCCATCATGGTCGCCCGGTACTCGCCGAGTGGTGGGCTGCAGTTCGTCGAGCGGTTCGACTGGGTGCCTCAAGTCGGTATCCAGTACTTCCTCGGCGTCGACGGCATCTCGATGCCTCTCGTGGCCCTCTCAGCGCTACTGACCTTCCTCGCCGTTATCGCAAGCTGGAAGATCGAGAAGACGCCTAAGTTCTACTTCGCCATGATGCTGCTGCTCCAGGTCGGCATGAACGGCGTCTTCGCCGCACTCGACTTCGTGCTCTTCTACGTGTTCTGGGAGCTCGTGCTGGTCCCGATGTACTTCCTCATCGCCCAGTGGGGCGGTCCGCGCCGCGAATACGCAGCCATCAAGTTCTTCCTTTACACGCTGCTCGGTTCCGTCTTCATGCTCGTCGGGATCGTCGTGCTCTACCTGCAGGCGGGCACCTTCGACATGATGCAGCTCGCCGAGCTGGGTCCGAAGCTCGGCGTCGGCGTTCAGTGGTGGATCTTCCTCGCGTTCTTCCTCGGCTTCGCCGTGAAGGTGCCGATCTTCCCGTTGCACACGTGGCTGCCGGACGCCCACGTCGAGGCGCCCACCGCGGGCTCGGTCCTTCTGGCGGGCGTCCTGCTCAAGATGGGCACCTACGGCTTCATGCGGGTGTCCCTGCCCGTGTTGCCGGACGCGTTCCATAGCTGGCAGTGGTTCCTCGGCGCGCTTGCGGTCGTTTCCATCGTCTACGGAGCCGCCGTCGCCTTCGCCCAAGCGGACCTGAAGAAGCTCGTTGCGTACTCCTCGGTCTCGCACATGGGCTTCGCCATGCTCGGTATCGCATCGGGCACGGCTGCCGGCCTCAACGGCGCGATGGCCGTCAACATCAGCCACGGCCTCACCACCGGCATGCTCTTCCTGATGGTCGGCATGGTCTACGACCGCACCCACACACGTCAGATCTCCGACCTTTCGGGCGTTGCGGGCCAGATGCCGGTCATCGCGGGGCTGATGGCCTTCGCCTCGTTCGCCTCGCTGGGCCTTCCGGGACTCTCCGGCTTCGTGGGCGAGTTCCTCTCCCTGCTCGGAGCGTGGACCTCACCGGCCATTCCGCCGTGGATGATCATCGGGGCCGCGATCGGCGTCTTGCTCGGCGCGGCGTACATTCTGTGGATGCTCCAGCGGGTCGTCTTCGGTCAGCCGAGCGCCCTCGTATCCGGGCAGCCCGACGCCAGCACCCGCGAGGTTCTCTCGGTAGTCCCGCTCGTCGTCCTCATCGTGGTGATGGGCGTCTACTGGTCGGCACTGCTCGCCTACGTGAACCCCGCCGTGACCGCGCTCGCGCAGAGTCTGGGAGCGTAGATGTCGGGCTACTCGCTCATAGTCCCGGAGCTGCTCGTTCTGGCGGTCGTCGCCTGGGGCATGTTCGCCGAACTGCTTCCGGGCCGAGACCGCGGTGCCGCTTGGGTCGGCGCCGGGCTGATGGCCGCGGCCGCGGTCGCTGCAGCGCTCGCCCCTGCGGGCGGCGAGCTCTTCGGTGGCCTGCTGAGCTTTGACGCCACCGCCCGCTTCGCGCGGACGGGCATCGTGGCGCTCGCTGCGCTCTGGATGCTTTGGACCGCAGGCAGGGGCGAAGGGAGAGTGCGCGAAGCTGTCGTCCTCGCGGCGTTGTCGACGCTCGGTAGCATGTTGATGACCGAGGCCACAGAGATCGTCACGCTCGTGCTCGCGCTCGAGCTGGCGACGATGCCGGCCTACGTCCTCATCGGCTACCGGCGTAACCGCATGAACGGACTCGAAGGCGCGCTCAAGTACTTCCTGCTCTCGATGCTCACTACTCTCGTGATGCTGTACGGACTGTCGTTCCTCTACGGCGTCACCGGGACGACGCGCTTTGACGCCTTCGACCTCAGCGGGGCCGGTACTCTCGGCCTGCTGGCGGTCGTTCTCACCTACGTCGGCTTGTTTGCGAAGCTGTCGGCCGCACCGTTCCACTACTGGACGCCCGACGCGTACGAGGGCTCCGAGGCGTGGTCAGTTGCGTTCGTCTCCACGGTCCCGAAGCTCGCTGGTGCGGTCGCGATCGTTCGACTCACCGCGGCACTCAGCGAGACGGCGGCCGGAATCGGCGTGGCGCTCCTCGCGGTCGCCGGCGCTTCGATGGTGCTCGGCAACCTTGCGGCACTCAACCAAGACGATGTCCGCCGCATGATGGCGTACTCGGGTGTCGCTCACACCGGCTACCTGCTGCTCGGCGTCGGCACTCTGACCGCCGCCGGGTTCGGCTCGGCGGTATTCTACGGCCTCGCGTACGCCCTGCCATCGCTCGGCGTGATGCTCGTGGTCGCCGAGGAGGGCCCGCTCGTGACCGACCTGGCCGGGCTTTCGAGCCGCAGGCCGGTGATGGCATGGTCGATCGTTCTCATGCTGGTATCGCTGATCGGCATTCCGCCGCTCGTGGGCTTCTTCGGCAAGCTGTATCTGTTCGTTTCCGCGGTCGAGGCGAACCTCGGCGGCTGGGTGCTGCTCGCCGTCATCATGAGCGTCGTCTCCGCCGCCTACTACCTGCGCATCGTGCGAGCCATGTTCTTTGCCGAGCCTCTGAGTGAGGCCGGTACAGAGGTGTCTATCGGGGTAGCCGGAACCGCCTCGCCGACAGGCCCGCGCTCCGGTGCGGTGACGGCGGCGGTTGCGGTGGTAGCTTGCGCACTGCTCGCGCTCGCGCTCGGCTTGGCCGCCGGTCCCTTGCTCGGCGCGCTCGGCGCACCTCTCGGCTAGTCGGTGTCCGGCTCGACCCCTACGCTCGGTCATCGGCACCCCGTGTGAGCTGTGGAGACGCTGTGAAGGCTTTCCATCCGCTGTGTGAATTACCGTGGCAGCGTGGCTTCGGGTACGTAGAATGCTTCTCAGAACCTTTGCGTTTGCCGAACCCAACTCGAGGTGACGACGGATGACCCCTGAGAACGAATCCCCCCAAGACAACAACGCGGAGGGCTACGGCGTGCCGGGCGAGCCTGAGCCGGTTGCGGACGAAGGCGAATCGATCGCATGGATGGCCGCCCCCGACACGCACTTCACTCAAGCCCACCCTGACGCAGACGTCGCGAACTCCTCCGAGCCCCTCCCGGTGTGCGACTACACCTCAGAGAGCGACGAGCCGTGTGAGGAGCCCGCGCAGGAGCGCAGGTGGTCCGGCGCCGCCGTCATCACCTCGGCCGCACTCGGCGCACTCGTCGGAGGCGTGCTTGTCTCGGCGATCCTCGTGTGGGCGCTCGGGCTCATACCGGGAACCCGCCCTCTGGCGAACGTAGCGGTCACTGAGACCAGCTCCACTGCCCGGCCCGGAATCAGCAGGATCACGATCTCGGGCAGCTCTCAGGTGAGCCAGGTCTCGGAGGCGGTCGCCGACAAGGTCGTCCCCTCGGTAGTCAACGTCACCGTCAAGCAACAGGGCGTCGACCCCTTCACCGGGCAGCGCTTCGACGCTGAGGCGGGGAACGGCTCAGGCGTTATCGTCCGCTCGGATGGCTACATCCTCACGAACTACCACGTTGTCGAGGGGGCCGACCAGCTCGTCGTCACGGTTGGCGTCGAGGACAAGGTGGCGACGGTCGTCGGCGTGGACAGCTCGAGCGACCTCGCGGTCATCAAGATCGACGGCACCGGTTACCCCGCGATCGACGTCGGGGACTCGTCCAGCCTGAAGGTCGGGCAGTACGCCATGGCCGTCGGCAGCCCGTTCGGCTTCGAGCGCACGGTCACGGTCGGGATCGTCTCGGCACTCAACCGGACGGAGCTCATGCAGTCTCAGCGAGGCATCGTCACCTACACGAACCTCATCCAGACCGACGCGGCCATCAACCCGGGCAACTCGGGTGGAGCGCTCGTGAACGAGGAGGGGCGGCTCATCGGCATCAACGCCCTCATCCAGTCGCCCACGGGCTCGAGCGGCGCTGCACAGTCCGCAGGAGTCGGTTTCGCGATTCCCAGCAACTACGCGATGGATATCGCCGAGCAGATCATCAAGACCGGCAAGGCCACGCACCCCTACATGGGCGTCAGCACCGAGACCGTGAGCGAGGCGCTCGCCCAGGAGTTCGGCCTCCCGGTGAACACCGGCGCCCTCGTGCGCTTCGTCCAGCCCAACTCGCCCGCCGAGCAGGCCAGGATCCAGCGTGGTGACATTATCGTCAGAATCGGGAGTGACCCCATTACCAGCGTCGAGGACGTCTTCGCAGCGACCCGCACCAAAGCGGTGGGGGACGTTGTCGAGGTCGAGGTGGTGCGTAACGACACGCGTCAGACCGTGGAGCTGACGCTCGGCTCGGACGCCGACCGGCAGTGAAGATCAGAATCATCGCGGTCGGACGCCTTAAGGAGCGTTTCTGGAAAGAGGCAGCCGAGGAATATCTCATGCGACTCGGTCCCTATGCCGATGTACGCGTTATCGAGGTAGCGGACCGTGATCCCGCCCGAGGGCAGGATCGCGCGCTAGCTGAAGAGGGCGTCGACGTGTTGCGTACGTTGCCGGACGACGCGCACGTCGTCGCCCTCGACATTCCCGGCAGGCAGCGGACGAGCGAGCAGTTCGCCGAGCACCTCGAACGCCTCGCCCTCGACGGCCGCAGCAACATCGCCTTCGTAGTGGGCGGATCTCATGGCCTCGCCCCGGAAGTCCTTGCCCGCGCCGACGAGCGGCTTTCTCTCGGCCCGATGACCCTCCCGCACAACCTCGCAAGGGTAGTGCTGCTCGAGCAGGTCTATCGCGCGTTCAAGATCAGGCGCGGCGAGCCCTACCACAAGTAGCGTATCGGCGTCCCTGACCGTCGAGGATCCCCTACGCTGCGAGTACCATCACAAACAACGCAGTTCTGGCGCTCGAAGGGCACATTCGAATGTCGAAACCTGACACGACCTCCTTGACAACCGACGAGCGGGTGAGGCGCAACACACGGTGGTTCCTCATCGTTGCCGCGCTCGTCATCGTGCTCGTGTTCGGTGGCATGCTGGCGCTCGTGCAGTGGGCACAGAATCGACAGGCCGCGAGGCAACCTGCGAGCCAAGGTACTGAGTTCACCGACTACCGTGGGCCTTGGGCTTCCGCCATGGCGAAGGCTGGTGTCGAGGCGACTTTCCCAGCGGGCCCGGTAGAACTCACCGAGCTCAAGGCGAGCGGTCGCAAGGACTTCTCGGCGACCTTCACCCCCGAGGAGATCGCAGCCTTAGTCGCGGTCTACCACTACTCGAGCGACGCGTTCGGAGCGGGTGTCGCGTTCAGCGACCTGAAGGTCGCGTTTCCCGAGCCGGGGCGTGGCTCGCTCGAGGGCAAGATCCAGTTGGACGGCTCCACCTACAAGGTCAGCGCCTCGGCGCCCACAAGCTACGCCAACGGCAGCATTGTCTTGCGATTGCAGGGAGCTGAGCTGAGGGTCGAGGGATTCGGCGTGGGCGGCGATAGGAAGACCCAGGCCATCGACGCGCTCGGCGACTACCTCAACGCGCTGCTTGACGCCGCACCCGGTCTCGATGTCGAAAGCGCCGAGATCACCGCAGCGGGCGTGTCGGTCAAAGGAGCCGCTCCCACGAGGCTCGAGAACCCGCCCCCGCCGGCAGATCGCGGACCTTAGTCCCCGAGACGCTCCGCAGCCACGCCATGTTCTCGCCCAGGTGACGCATCGTTCGCGTGCCCTCGGGTCTGCGCTGGTAGAGGCATCAGTATTTGCGAATGAGTGCCCTACCACAAGTAGACGCGGCTCCTAACGGCGCTTCAGGTCCCGCGCCGCGGCCATGGCCGCACGTGCGCCTTGTCCGGCCGCCGTGATGATCTGCTTGCCGAACTCGTCGGTGATATCGCCCGCGGCGTAGACGCCGAGCGTGCTGGTCGCTCCAGACTTGTCGATGACGATCTCGCCCTTGTCGTTCACCTCGACGAGTCCGAGCGCGAACTCATCGGCCGAGATCGATCCGATCTCAATGAAGACGCCGGAGACCTCGAGCGCCTGCTCGCGTCCGCCGGACTCCATCACGAGTCGTTCGACATGCTCCTCGCCCTCGATCCTGGACGGCTTGACCCCCGTGAGCAGGTCGATTCGTGGGTCCGCAGCGATCTTGTCGAGCACTGCTTCGGGCGCGGCGATCGGGCGGCTGTTCACGAGCGTCACGTGGGAGGCGCCCAGCAGCGACAGCTGGAGCGCCGCGTCGGCGGCCGCTTCGCCCGGGCCGATGACCGCAACATCCTTGCCGCTGAAGAACGCGGCATCGCAGGTGGCGCAGTATGAAACCCCGCGCCCCACGAGCTCCTGCTCCCCGGGGATGGAAAGGCGATTCGGTGCCTTGCCGGTAGCAATGATGACCGAGCTGGCGTGCAGGGTGAGGCCTTCTCGTGTGAAGACGTCGAAGCCGTCCTCGGCAGGCACGATAGCGTTCACGAGGTTGCCCTCGTAGCACGTGACGTCGAAGCGGCTGACGTGATCGCGGAAGTGTTCAAGCAGGTCGGTTCCGCTTATGGGCTCCCAACCGATGAAGTTCTCAACGCGGTGCGCCCACAGCATCTGCCCGCCGATGGAGCCGGCGACGAGCGCCGTAGAAAGACCCTGCCTGCCCGCGTACATCCCGGCTGTGAGGCCTGCCGGCCCCGCGCCCACGATGACGACGTCGAACTTCTCGCTCTGGCTCACTTCAGTCATTCGGTGTCCCTTCCAGGGGTGTGAATCTTCCCTGACGCGCACGTCGGCTCACGGTTGTCTGGCGATGTGTATACCCCATGGAGTATATGAGCAGCCGAGACGGCTGACTGGCCCGTTCCCGAACCGTCGCCTACGCGCAACCGGGCCGCCACCCCTGACGAGCATGATGAGTAGTCCAAGGACTGACGCGAGTAGTGGGAGAGTGACGGTCATGACAGGCAGGCGCTTGTTCGGCATCGCCGTGATATTCACGCTAGCGACGTTCGCGTGGCTTGCGCTCGGTAGCTCGGTCCAGATCCGCACGGGTGACAAGGGCGCGCGGCTCGCCGACGAGGTCTCAGGCCTGTGGGGTTCTCCCCAAGATCAACAGGTCCCTCAGTTCACGGGCGCAACGGGTGCCGCGGCACCCGAGCTCATCGGCAGTGATGTTGTTACCGACTTCCGGCTCGACCAGCGCCGCAAGGGTCTGCTGTGGTACGCGACGTATGTCGTCGACTTCTCGGCTGTCTATCGAGTGTCAAATCCATCTACATCCGCGGTTGATGCGCAGATGCTCGTCACCTTCCCCGACGCCAACGGGCTCTACGACGGTTTCGCAGTCGTCGTTGATGGCAAGGAGGTCCCTGTCAAGTATGCGAGCGGCCAAGCCCAAGCCCGCTTCCGCATTCCGGCAAATGGGACCGCCTCGGTTTCTACCGGTTACACGACGAACGGCATGGACCGGTGGTCCTACAGTCCCAGCCCCGGTGGCGCGGGCATCATCAAGGACTTCTCCTTAACCGCGAACACTGACTTCGTTGACGTCGACTTTCCGTCGAATGGGGTCTCCCCTACATCCAGCGTTCGGTCGGGGGAGGGGTGGAAGCTCCGTTGGGCTTACGACAGTGTCGTCAGCGGACAACCGGTGGGCGTCGTGATGCCGGTGCCACTCAATCCCGGACCGATCGTCTCGCGCATCACGTTCTTCGCGCCAGTCTCGTTGATCTTCTTCTTTGCTGCCTTGGTGCTACTCACTACGACGAGCCGCCTGAGGATTCATCCCGTCCACTACGGATTCCTCGCTGCCGCCTTCTTCGCCTTCCATCTGCTGCTCGCGTACTTGGCAGACCAGGTCGACCTCAACGTGGCCTTCTTCATCGCTGCAGTCACGTCTGTCGTTCTCGTGCTGGCCTACCTGCGCACCGTAGTTGGCGCCAACCGCGCGCTGCTCGAAATCGCCGTGAGCCAGTTCGTGTTCCTCGTCTTGTTCTCGTACAGCTTCTTCTTCGAGGGGTTCACCGGGCTGGCGGTCACGATCGGCTCGGTGGTCACGCTCGCTTTCTTCATGTGGAAGACCGCTCGTGTCGACTGGGACACGGTGTTCGTTCCTCGTCCCAGGGCTGGGCACCCCCCGGAGGTGACAAGCCCTGCTGTCACTGAGTCGGGGGCAGGTCTGTAGGCGCCCCGAGCACCCCGGCCATCTGTCGCCGCGCGTGCGCATCGGGTATCCTTGCAGGTCACATTCGATGCTCTCCTGAAAGGCTCAGATGGTGAGAGAGCTCATCTCGCAGCTTGTAGCCGAAGCCGTCGCCGGTGCCATCGCCGAGGGCGAGCTTTCGCTCGAACGCGTTCCCGATCCCGACGTCGAGCGGCCGCGCGACCCGAGCCACGGCGACTGGGCAACTTCCGTTGCCCTGCGCTCCTCGAAAGAGGCAGGTCGTCCACCGCGAGAGATCGCGCAGCTCATCGCTGGGCGCATCGCCGGGCACCCCGACGTCGCTGCGGTAGAGGTCGCCGGCCCCGGCTTCATCAACCTTCGCCTATCTCCGGCGGCCCTGCAGCGGGTGCTTCGACAGGCCCGCACCGAGGACCGCGATTTCGGCCGCGTCGATCTCGGCCAGGGCCGCAGCGTGCAAGTTGAGTTCGTCTCGGCGAACCCCGTGGGGCCGATGCACGTCGGCCATGGCCGCTGGGCAGCGCTCGGCGACTCCATCGCTCGCGTGCTCGAGCACGCGAACTGGCGCGCGCAACGCGAGTTCTACATCAACGACGCCGGGGTCCAGATGGACATCTTCGGCGAGTCGGTCGCGACTCGGTACCTGCAGCTGCTAGGCCGCGACGCCGAGTTCCCCGAGAACGGCTACCGGGGCACCTACATCGCGGAGATCGCCGAGGAGGTGCGCTCTGCCGAGGGCGACGCTCTCGCCGACCTGCCCTTCGCCGAGCTTGCTGTCCGCTGCCGCGAACTCGGGTACGCACTTGTCCTCGACAACCACCTGAAGCGCGTGCTCCACAGCATGGGAGTCGACTTCGACGTCTGGTTCTCCGAGCGCACCGTGCACGAGCGTGGCGCCGACGGTACCACCGAGATCGAGCAAGCGATTGCTCGCCTGACGCAGCGCGGGCACATCTTCGAGCTCGAGGGCGCGCTCTGGTTCGACTCGACCGCCTTTGGCGATGACAAGGACCGGGTGCTGCGCAAGTCCGACGGGGAGTACACCTACTTCGCCGCAGATATCGCGTACCACTGGGACAAGCTCGACGTCCGTGGTTTCGACCGCGTCATCGACATCTGGGGCGCCGACCATCACGGCTACGTCGCCCGCATGAAGGCCGCGGTCGCCGCGCTCGGCCATGAAGGCCAGCTCGACGTCGTGATTGGCCAGCTCGTGAACCTGTTCCGCAACGGCGAGGCCGTGCGCATGAGCAAGCGCACCGGCGAGATGGTGACGTTCGAGGAGCTCCTCGACGAAGTCGGCGCCGATGCAGCGCGTTACTGGTTCCTGCGCCGAAGCACCGATCAGCAGGTCGACTTCGACATCGAGGTCGCTCGGCAGAACACCGCCGATAACCCCGTCTTCTACGTGCAGTACGCTCACGCGCGCATCTGCTCGATTCTGCGCAAGGCGGCAGCCGAGAAGAGCGTCGACGCGAAACTGCCGATCGACGAGATGGCGGACACGCTCGTTACCGACGCCGCCGATCTCTCACTGCTCGACGACGAAGCCGAGCTGGCACTTATGCGACGGCTCGGAGAGTTCACCGAGGTCGTAGAAGCAGCGGCGCGTGACTTGGCGCCCTACCGTTTGGCGCGCTACGCAGAGGACCTTGCGACGAGCTTTCACCAGTTCTACACGCAGTGCCGAGTGGTCTCGGACGAAGAGGACCTGACGTTGGCGAGACTCTACGCGGTCGATGCGACCAGACGCGCCCTGCGGTGCGTGCTCGGACTGCTCGGCGTGAGTGCGCCCGAGCGGATGTAGCAGAAGTAGGAGAGGCCCGGGCAACCGGGTCTCTTGCGCAAGAAAGGCAATGGGAGACGATCATGGGCAAGCCATCCGCACCGCGACCGCCGGCACACCCGGACTTGAAGACCGGCCTCGACCTCATGGGTGTGCTGCCCATGACCGCTGAAGTACGCGACGGTCATCTCTGGGTCGGCGGGGTCGACACCGTCGAGCTGGCGAAGCAGGCGGGGACCGCCGTCTACGTCATGGACGAGGCGACTATCCGCCATCAGCTTTCCGAGTACGTGAAGTGGACGACCTACCACTGGCAGGACGTCGACGTCGTCTACGCAGGCAAGGCGTTCATGAGCGTCGCGATGGTGAAGCTCGTCGCCGAGGAGGGCTGCTGCCTCGACGTCTCGAGCGGGGGGGAGCTCGCATTCGCGCGCGCGGCCGGCTTCCCCATGGAGCGCATCTACGTCCATGGCAACAACACGACTCCCGCCGAGCTGGAGGAGTGTCTGGACTCGCGCGTCGGGCGAATCGTCGTCGACAGCTTCGAGGAGATGGAGCGCCTCTCGGCATTGGCCGCTGAGCGCGGCGTCGTGCAGAAGGTCCTGCTTCGCGTCACCCCGGGCGTGGAGGCGGACACGCACGACTTC
>DATHUB010000154.1:0-3564 GCA_035462695.1 Coriobacteriia bacterium
GCGCACCACGAAGATGGTGAAGAGGCAGAGCAGCACGATGACGTAGTACCAGTACACGTTGTTCGAGAAGCTGAAGGCAAACCCGTTCTCGCCGATGTTCGGGTTGGCGAAGTAGACGTTTGCCTGCAACCACTCGAGCCCGGCCGGCTTCGGCATGGTCTCGCCAGCCTTCGGGAGACCGGCGGCTCCGTTGGTGATGCCGAAGATGTTGTTGTTAAGTGCGATGCGGACGATCTCACCGAAGCCGAGAGTAACGATGGCCAGGTAGTCGCCACGCAAGCGCAAGACCGGCGTGCCGAGCATGATGCCCGTGGCCGCGGCTGCCAGCGCCGCGACCGGAATCATCACGAAGTACGAGATGCCCGGTAGCCAGGTTATGGTCGGCCAGGTCTCTGCGAGCCATGCGGCGAACGGAACGCCGGCAAGTACTCCCGCATACGCACCGATGCCGTAGAAGGCGATGTAACCCAGGTCGAGCAGTCCTGCGTAGCCCACGACGATGTTGAGGCCGAGGGCCAGCATGACGTAGAGACCGACCACGGCCAGAATGCGGACCATGAAGAGCTGGCCGAAGCCCTGGAAGACGATCGGCGCGAGGAACACCGCGAGTCCGATCACAACAAGCAAAGCGAGTTGGCTCCGCGTCTTCTTGTCGGACGCGACCTTTGTTTTGATATCCATTTTGCTTCCGCCCATGGTTTACACCTTCTCCACGACGGATTCGCCGAGCAGACCGCCCGGCCGAAAGATCAGGACGAGGATCAGGATGCCGAATGCGATGACATCCTTGTAGCCGGTTGAGATGAAACCGGCGCCGAGTGACTCGACGATACCGAGCAAGAACCCACCGAGCATGGCGCCGCGGAGGTTACCGATGCCGCCGAGAACGGCCGCCGTGAATGACTTCATGCCCGGGATGAATCCCATGCTGAAGATCACGGTGCCGTAGTACATGCCATTGAAGATACCGGCCACGGCGCCGAGCGCCGGACCGATGAAAAACGCCATGGCAATGACGTAGTTGATGTCGATTCCCATGAGCCCTGCGGCTTCACGATCCTGCGAGGTGGCACGCATTGCCTTGCCGACCCTCGTCCGGGAGATGAAGGTGTCGAGGATGACGAGCAGGACGATCGAGGTAACGATGATCATGACTTGAAGCGAGTTGATGCTTGCCGCACCAACCTCCCAGATCTTCGTGACAGGGAAGACCTGCGGGTACGGAATTGCCTTCGAGTCCACCCACAGAAGAACGGCGTTCTGGAGGAAGATCGAGACGCCGATTGCCGAGATGAGTGGAGCGAGCCTGGGCGCGTGCCGGAGGGGCCGGTAGGCCACTCGCTCAATCACGACGCCGAGGATTCCGATGGCCACCATGGCCACCCCGAAAACGATTGCAAAGAGCACGATCAGTCCGATTGTGCTGCCGGTGAAGAATGCCTGCGTCTGCTCGAGAAACGACAGGAATGGCAGTTTAGCGGAGACGGAGGCGATGACCTCCGCGTCGGTGAGCAAGAGGAGCATCCCCAGGCCCACGTACGCGCCTCCCATGAACATCTCGGAGTGCGCGAAGTTGATCATGAGGAGGATACCGTAGACGAGCGTGTACCCCAGCGCGATGAGCGCGTACATGCCGCCTAGCGTCACTCCATTGATCAGCTGTTGAACGATCACGGCAAATGACACGGTTGCGATTCCCGATTCTCTCAGGCCACGTCCGACGTCCGGTCGGGCCTATTCCCGCGGCGCAGAGTCCGGGCGGGCACCTTACCGATGCCCGCCCGGACGTTCAAGCGTCTACTGCGGATTACGCTGGTCGCCTGCTACTTGCCAGGGATGATCTTGGGGACCCAAGCGCCGCCTTCGACCTGGTAGGTCGTGATGGCCTTGTTGGTGGTGTCACCCTTGTCGTCAAAACCGAGCGCTCCGGTCACGCCGTCGCCAGTCGTCGCGGCAACAGCCATGGCAATCGCGTCGCGGGAAGCGGGGCTCTTGATCTCAGCCACGCCCTGCTCGGCGGCTACCTTCAGAATGGCGTTGATGATGACGTTGGTGGCGTCGTAGGAGTACGCGTCGTAGGCAGCGATCTCATCGTTCGGGTACTTCGCCTTGTACGCGGTCTGGAACTCCTGGCCCTTCGGCAGCTCGGCAACGGGCAGGCCAATCGAGGTGCAGAGATCGCCCTCGGCCTGATCGGCACCGGCCAGATTGATGTACTCGCCGTCGTAGAGACCGTCGCCGCCCATCAGCGGTGAAGTGATGCCGGCATCGGAGGCCTGCTTGGCCAGCAGCGCGCCAGCGTTGTAGATGCCGCCGTAGTAGATGACGTCCGGGTTCTTGTCCTTGATCTTGGTGACCAGGGCGTTGAAGTCGGAGTCCTTGTCGGCAGTCTTCTCCTTGAAGTAGATCGTGCCGCCCAGCTCTTCGAACTTCTTGGCGAACTCAGCGGCAAGTCCCTCGCCGTAAGGCGTGGAGTCGTCGATGACGACCGCGGTCTTGAGACCGAACTCGTTGTAGGCAGACTCTGCCGCAACGGGGCCCTGAACGTCATCGGTCGCGCAGACACGGAAGACGTTGGAGTAGCCCTGCTGGGTGAGAGCGGGGTTCGTCGAGGCAGGAGAGACCTGGACGATCTTGTTCTCGTTGTAGACCTTCGAGGCCGGGATGGAGACACCTGAGTTCAGGTGGCCCATGACGCCGAGAAGGGCGGGATCGGAAGCGAACGTGTTCGCAACCGTAACACCGGTCTTGGGGTCGCCCTGGTCGTCGCCGTCGACGGCCACGAACGTGATTCCAAGATCCTTGGCCTCGGCGCTGGCGTTGGCCTGCTCGATGGCGAGACCGGCACCACGCTTCATGCCCTGGCCGAGCGCGACAGCGCCCTGAGTCAACGGTGCACCGATACCGATCTTGATGGTAACGGCCTCGTTACCTGCGTCGCCCGTGTCCGTCGTCTGGCCACCGCCGCAGCCCGTTGCGATCATAGAGACCGCGACGAGCGCTGCGAGGACAGCGAGGAGGCGCTTATTGCGCACCTTCATGCGTTCCTCCCTTGCTTCCCAATAAGAAAACTGCCGACAAAACCTGCTGCGGTCATCCCACCGCAGAATGGAGGGAGCGTAGCACAATGCAGGAATTCCTAATAGCTATTCAAACGACTCTAATCCGTGGGGGTTTAGACCGTGCCGAGCTGCGGTCTAGATGTAGTACATCGGCGCCGCCTCGGCGTCGAGCTCTCTTTGCCGAACAGCAAGGTCGGCGAGCGTCACTTCGCCGAGAATGTCGGCGAGCGAGACGGATACCTGTCGCCACAGCTCAGCGGTTGCGGAGCCCTGCTGGTGCGGAATATCGAGCACTTCGCCGTGGAGCGCGAGAACGACCTCTCGAACCGTGATCTCCTCGGCAGGTCGCGACAGCGCACAGCCGCCTGACGCGCCCCTTCGGCACGCGACGACTCCCGCGCGCGACAGAACGGTTATCTGCTGCTCCACGAAGCGGCGTGGCATGTTGAGACGATCGGCAAGGTCTCCGGCCGCGACCCACGCGCGCTCAGGTTGCTCGGCA
>DATHUB010000155.1:0-1787 GCA_035462695.1 Coriobacteriia bacterium
TCGAACCGCAAGTACTACCACGACGCGTTCGGCACCAACTCGCGCCTCGACGCGCTGCAGGCCGCGATGCTGCTCGTGAAGCTGCCGCACCTCGACGCGTGGAACCAGCAGCGCCGCGACGCCGCGGCTCGCTACGACGAGTTGCTCGACGGCGCCAGTGGCCTCGAGCTGCCCGTCAGTCGCGAGTACGGCGAGAACGTCTACCACCTCTACATCGTGAAGGCCGACTCGGCCGACCTTGCCGACAAGGTCATGGCCGCCCTCTCGGCAGCCGGGATCGGCACAGCGAAGTACTACCCGCTCGCGCTCCACGAGCAGCCGGCGATGGAGAGCCTGCCGGGCTACGTGAAGCCGAGCCTGCCGGTCGCCGAGTCCTGTGACGGTCGAACGTTCGCACTGCCGGCGTTCCCCGGGATTACCGCCGAGCAGCAGGCCGAAGTCGCAGCGGTGGTTCGCTCGGCACTGTCGTAGACACCGCGAGCATCTGCTCGCTTGAGAGGAGTCACGCGTGAGCACTCCCGTACGAGTTGGACTGGTCGGCTTTGGCTACTGGGGCCCGAACCTCGCCCGCAATATCGAACGGCTCGATGACGCCGAGTTCGTTGCCGCCTACGACGCCTCCCCGGCCAACTTGGCGAAGCTCACGGCCGCGCACCCGGGAGTCGAGGCCGCGACCTCGCTCGACGACCTGTTGTCGGAGCGCTTCGCGCTCGACGCCGTCATGATCGCGACCTCGGCCCACACCCACTTCGAGGTCGCCAAGGCCGCCATCGAGGCGGGCAAGCACACATACGTCGAGAAGCCGCTCACACTTACCGCCGAGCACGCCCACGAACTCGTCAGTCTCGCCCGGGAACGCGACGTTCGCCTCGTCGTCGGCCATCTGATGGTCTACCACTCAGCGGTGCGTTGGGTGCGCGAGTACATCGAGAGCGGCGAGCTCGGCGACGTGCTCTACCTCTACGCGCAGCGCCTGAACCTAGGCAAGGTACGCACGGAGGAGAACGCCTATTGGTCGCTGGCGCCGCACGACGTCTCGGTCGCCCTCTACCTGCTCGGCGAGGCGCCCACGCAGGTCTCCGCGACGGGTGCCGCGTACCTGCACGACGGCGTGCAGGACACTGTCTTCGCGAACCTGCAGTTCGCGAGCGGCCGGATGGCCAACATCCACGTGTCGTGGCTCGACCCGCACAAGGTTCGCAAGTTCACCATCGTCGGGACGAAGAAGATGCTCGTCTTCGACGACATGCAGGCCACCGAGAAGATTTGGATCTACGACAAGGGTGTCGCGCCTGCCGAGGCCTTGCCGTACGGCGAGGACCTGCGTTTGCGCTTCGGCGACATCCGGGTGCCCTTCGTGCCGATGAAGGAGCCGCTCGCTGTTGAGGTGCAGAGCTTCCTCGACGTCTGCCGAGGACTCGCCGAGTCCCCGAGCGACGGTCAGACCGGGCTCGACGTGGTGCGAGTGCTCGAGGCCGTGGACGCGTCGATTGCCTCTGGCGGTGCCCCGGTTAGTACGGGCTAGGTGGCGAATCAACCGCAGTTTGTTCTATCTTGCCAACCTTTTACGAAATTGGTAAATTGCCGACGGGGGACGGAATTCACGGTCTGCCCTCCGAGATGCGTGACGCCCGTCCCCTCAACGGAGGCGGGCGTCCTTTCTTGTTGGGCTGGTCTAATGCGGTGAGCCCTTGCGCTCGGCTACCCAGGCCGCGCCTGCGCCGTTCGCGGCGCCCATCGCCGCGCCCACAAGCCCGATGGTGAGCGCGAAGTAGACGGCCTGCGTT
>DATHUB010000156.1:0-2744 GCA_035462695.1 Coriobacteriia bacterium
GTAGAGATCGAGGCCGTTGCCTTCGAAGGGTGCCGAGAAGCGCTGCGACAGAACGACCTGGAAGATGTCGCCAGCCGCGATGTGTTCCTTGGCGGTCTTCACCTGTTGGATGAAGTCGTCATGCCTCGTATGCGCATGCAAGGGCACCTCTTCCACGAGGCCGACCTCGCCCAGCTCAGCGCCGCGCGGTCCCTCGTCGATCCGGCGCAAGTAGTTGTCGATCCGCTTCAACGCCGCGTCGTAGGCCATCTCAGGTGCCCCGCCCGGCCTCACCGGGGCAATCACCTGCATCACCCGTCGGGCGTGGTCGAAGGCGACGACCACGTCAGCCAGCATGAAGCAGAAGTCGGGCACGCCGAGCTCATCATTGGCATGCCGAGGGACCTTCTCGAACGTGGATGCAGTCTCGTATCCCACGTACCCGACAGCGCCGCCCACCAGAAGCGGCAGGCCGGGCACGCGTGCGACACTGCCCGCCGAGAGCTCACGCGAGACCACGCGAAGGGGGTTCTCGGCATGCTCCCCGTGCACGCCACCGTTTTCGACCACCACGTCGTTGCCTCGCGCTGTGATGACGGCGCGATCCCCCACGCCAAGAAAGCTGTAGCGGCCGAGGCGCTCTCCGCCGATCACGCTCTCGAGCAGAAACGCGTGCTCGGCTGTGTCGGCGAGCGCCATGAAGGCGCTGATCGGTGTCGCAAGGTCGGCGTAGACCTCGCGGGCCACCGGCACAACGTCATGCTCGGCTGCGAGCCGTACGAACTCATCCCTGCTCGGCAGTATCACTTGCATTCGTCCTTTCCCGGGCACCAGCTCCAATGGAGTCCGGGAATACAAAAAGGCCCCCGTCCTCCAAGGGACGAGAGACCTCTCTCGCGGTGCCACCCTTGTTGACCGAACTCGAAAGTCCGGCCCACTCAGTCCTGTCGGTACTCCGGCGCTTGAGCGCCCTCCATACCCGGCCCCTTGTATCGGTGGGGGTCCGCCGGGACTATTAGGCGAATACGCCGTTGTCCCGGAGCCTCAGGGGCCCATTCCGTCGGTCCTTCGCGCCAGGTTTCCACCGTCCCCGGCTCTCTATCGCTTCAGTACCGCCGTACTCTTCCCCGTCAAAGGCAAGCTGTTCAGTTGCAGGCGAGTGTATACCCGACCAGTGGAACCACGCAACCCGTATGTTGAGCCGCAAAGAAACGTGACCAATCTCACAGCACATCGAAAGTCGGCTCACGATTCGCTCATAGACTGCCGATAGTGAACTTATGTGAACGGTTCAGAGCATGGGCTCTGAGGAGGCGACTTAGCGATGGTCCGCAAAGAAACCTGTCCCAACTGCAAGGGTAATCGCTACATACAAATCAAGGCCCCGACGGGCAAGGACGCACACGTCCGATGCCCGCATTGCGGCGGCACCGGATACCGGGTGCGCGTTACGCACTAGATGGGCGCATACTGAAGCTACGTCACGGGCCACCATGCGAAGATTGGGGGCCCGTTTCGTTTGCCCAAAATCAGCGATCGCAGAGCCGTTCGAGCTCATCGGGACCCAAGTCCCGTATGACGTCCAGTGCCAGCTTGCCGGATACGGCGATCGGACGGCGCTGAATGTGGTCGGCGTCATCTTCGGCCGTGTGGTAGACGGGATCCTCGAGCCACTGCAGCCACGCAACGGGGATCCCCCGGTCCTCGTAGGGCTCGTGATCGCTCCACCCCGTGGCGCCAGGGTCTTTGCGGAAGCTCAGCTGCACGCCCTTGCGCTTCGCCTCGGCAAGCATGATCTCGACGAAGTCCCTCGGCCCGCGCTCCATGCTTCGGACGTACTGCCGGGTACCGTAGCCCACCATGTCGATCGAGAGCATCGCGGCCGCATCTCCGACCTCGGAATCGGTCATGCTCTTGGCGTGAAAACGCGAGCCCAAGTGGTGGTTGTCGCCGGGCGCGTCGAGCAAGTACTCCTCGGTTCCGAAGAACACGAACTGCACGTTGGCGGCAGCAGGGTTAGCGGCCAGAAGCCGAGCCAGTTCGAGAGCGACTCCGCAACCGGAGGCGTTGTCGTTTGCCCCCGGAGAGGGCGGCTTCGTGTCGAAGTGCGCGCCCACAATGATGGTGCGGTCGGAACCTGCGCCCGGGGCGGTCGCGATCACGTTGCGGCTCGTCTTGCCGTTGGGGAGCTCGAACGTTTCCACCGAGGGGCGGTAGCCCATCGAGCGCAGACGGCGTTCGATGTACTCGGCGGCCCTGCGCTCGGCTCGGCTGCCGCCCGGCCTGACTCCAAAGGCCGTCAACGCCCTCGCGTCATCCAGCGCGCGGCCGGCGTTGAATCGCTCCTCGGGGTCGGCCGAGAGCAACCGGCGTGAAGGCTCGGCCAGGGCAGTTGGCGGCGCGACGGATACCTCGGCAGATGATGTGACGCGGTCGTCAGCGGAAAGCCGGAGCTTGAGGTCGCGTGCGCTGGGATCGGCGCAACCGATCAGAAGCGAGAGAACCACCGCGACGACCGCCGCGAGCATGGTGACTCGGCAATGGTGCAAGAGCCTGCGCATCTGAAGGTCCTGGTTCGGAGGGGATCAGCCGTTGTGGAATGCATCCCCTAATCCCGATGTGCTCCTACGCCCAACCCTCGACTCCGAGCACCTCGCGCAGACGTGCGACGCGGCGCCACTCGGGATCGTCGTCGTCATTCGTGCTGTCCCCGGTCCAGCAGTAGAACAGCTCTCCGTAGGCCTCTCCCGCGGTAGGGACGACGT
>DATHUB010000157.1:0-2794 GCA_035462695.1 Coriobacteriia bacterium
CGACGAGCTGCACGAACTGCACAAGTACGTGGCGGGGCGCATCGAGCTTACGCGGCGGATGAGGCCAATAGTGCTACGCCGAATGCGGAGAACGGGCGACCGCCTCTGGGCGCGGGTCACCGCGGAGATCAGACGAGGCTAGGCGAGCCGTCCGTCCCTGCTCGCTTTGTGCGCCCCACCCACCGCAGCACGGCAATCGGGGCGACTTTGGGCAGATACCTCAGGGATTCACTCGGCAGTTGAGGGGGAGTGCGTCATGAAGAAGTTTGCCTGGCTCACGGTGGCGGCACTCGTACTGGGGTTGGTCATCTCGCCCGCTTCGGCGCTGGCATTCACGCAGCGGACCGGAGACAACGTCACCGTTACAGGTCCGATCAACGACGATCTCTACGTCACCGGTGCGAACATCGAGGTGATGAGCGACGTAACAGGAGATGTCGTTGCGTTCGGCCAGGACATCACCATTTCCGGTGACGTCTCGGGCGACGTGATCGCCGCGGGCGCGGTCGTGAACGTGGGCGGGTCGGTCGGTGGCTCGGTGCGTGCAGCGGGCGCCAACGTCAGCATCGATGGGCGAGTCGCCGAAGATGTCGTCGCGGCGGGCAGTAACGTGCGGGTCACGTCCGATGGCTCCGTGGGGCGGGATGCCGTCGTGGGAGGCTCGCAGGTGGTTCTCGGCGGCGACGTGGGTCGTAATGTGCTCGCCGGTGCACAGGAGCTGACCATCATCGGGTCGGTCGGCGGTGATGTCACTGCCGACGCCGGGCAGGTGACCGTTGCGCCGGGGGCGAGCGTAGCGGGCGACTTGACGTACTACAGCGCCGATGACGCGACCGTCAACGGAACGGTCGGTGGACAGACCCAGCGCTTCGCACCACGCAACGAGCGTGGCCAGGCCGAGGAGAGCGTCGCAAGCGGAATCCTGCTCGCGATCCTGGGCTGGGTGCGGGCTCTTGTCGGCATGCTGATCTTCGCCGTGCTGGTGCTTCTGGCTCTCAGGCAGTTCGCCGAGCGGGCCGCCTCGGATGCGTGGGCGCGACCCGGCCTCAGCCTTGGCATCGGAGCCGCGATCTTCGTCTCCGCGTTCCCCGTCGCGATACTCGTCTTCATTCTCGGACTCATCATCGGAGGCTGGTGGATCGCCTTCGCGTGGCTGGCCGTTGTGTGGTTGCTCGCTGCAGTCGGCATCGTGATCGCCGCGCTGGCGCTGGGCAGCTGGATCCTCGGCCGCGCAAGCCACAGCACCGTGCGTCCGATGGTCGCCGCGCTGCTCGGTGTGCTGATCCTGAGCCTGATCGCTGCGGTTCCATTCTTGGGTTGGCTCGCCTACTTCCTCGCGATGCTGTGGGGCATGGGTGCTCTTGTGGTTGCCGGCTACGTGCCGAGGCGTGAGCAAGCTTGGTCCGCGCCGATGGCACCCCCTGCGGCCGGACCGCCCGTTGCTCCCGCCGCTCCGCCGCAACAGGGTCCGCCGATGTCGCCGATGTAGCGCAGCGGAGCGCCGGTCGCCTCAGTACACCCAGGGCAGCAATTTCTTCACCCGGCGGCAGTACTCGGAGTACTCGGGAAAGCGCTCGATGAGCCAGCGCTCTTCTCGGCGTGACTTGATATCGAACAGGACGAACAACAGGGCTGCGAAGCCGAGCGTCACCCAAGCGTGCAGATACAGACCCCAGCCGAAGGCGCCGAGAATGAGGCCGCCGTAGATGGGGTGGCGGACGATGGCGTAAGGACCCTGCTCGACGAGCTCGGAGTTGTCTTTGGGGTACGGGAGGGGCGTCAGGTTCTTGCCGAGCTTGAGCACGCCGCCGATCGAGAGCGCGGCACCGGGCAGCATCAGCGCGAGCCCGAGCCAGGTCCCGATAGTCGTCCACGGAGGGGCCCAAGTGGGAAGTCCGGGCAGCGTGCGCGGACCGACGCCGATGAGGACGAATAGCACCGCCTGCGCGACGACGTACCACTCGCCGCGCGTCCCGCGCCACCAGGGTGCCTTGTCCATGCGGCTCCTCCCGCAGCTACCTCGCCTCAACCAGGATGACACTGAGCGGCTGGGGCCCTGGACCTATCGTCCCACGCGGTACTCGTAACAAACGCGGCGGGGACAACTGGAAGCGGCTTGGGAATTATCACAGAGCCAGCAGTCGGAGAAGCCGGCCGTCACTCATGTTCGACGCAGCGGGGGACAAAGGATGCGCGGTCGCATCGCGTTCAAGCTAACAGCCATCTGGCTGGCTGTCGCGGTGCCGCTCGTGGCTATTCTCGTTGGAACGTACGTTCAGATCTACGATGCGCGCATCGCCGAGATTCAGCAGGAGCGCATCGGTTACGCCCGACTCTCGGCTTTTGCTTTCCGCTCCCTGATTATGGACGCTCAGCGGACGATGCTCGTCCTTGGCGATCAGTCCGTCGAGGCGAAGGATGCTCCGGACGCGCTAACCGAAGGACTCCGGCGCGTCGTCGCCCAGTACCCGGCCACGTACATTGCAATGCTCGATGAAGACGGGGAAGTCGTGGCCGCGAGCGACGAGTCGCTGGTGGGACAGGACTTCTCTTCGCTCGAGGCCTACGCGCTTGCCACAACCAGCGCTGACGGCGGTGCGATCGAGCCGAGCACGAGCACCGAGGACGGCAACCCGGGTGTGCATGTCGTCCAGCGGATCTACTCGGACGCGCGCGAGCCCCTCGGCGCGATGGTAATGCGCATCGACCTTGAGCGACTTCACGAGGAGTTCCCCCTGGACGTACCGACTGGAGGCATCAGCATCATCGACTCGTGGGGGCAAGTCGTCTTCCA
>DATHUB010000158.1:0-2297 GCA_035462695.1 Coriobacteriia bacterium
TCCTCGACGAGCCGACAGCGGCACTCGGCGTCTCTCAAACCGAGCAGGTGCTCAACCTCATCGGCACGCTGCGCGAGCGGGGACTCGCAGTGGTGGTCATCAGCCACAACCTCGAGAACGTCTTTGCGGTGGCCGATCGAATCATCGTGCTGCGCTTGGGTCGTCGAGCCGCGTCGTTCGACGTGCGGGGTGTTAGCCGAAAGGACGTTGTCTCGGCCATAACAGGCGCTGAGTTCGGCGCCAAGCCCGAAGCCGGCGAGGAGAACTGATGGAAGCCGAGCAGGCAAAGTCGTCGCCTGTGCGTGGCGCGGGCGGGATGCTGAAGGAGCTGGGGCGCAAACTCGCTCAGGGCGAGGCTGGCCCACTCCTCGTGCTCCTCATGGTCAGCGTCATCTGGACGTTCTTCCAGTTCCAGAACGAACGCTTCCTGAGCCCCGGCAACCTTACGAACCTCATGCTCCAGCAGGCCGCGGTGGCGACGATCTCGATCGGCGTCGTGCTCATCCTGCTGCTCGGCGAGATCGACCTCTCAGTCGGGGCCGTTAGCGGTTTCTGTTCGTCGGTCATGGCGGTGCTGATCGTCAGCCGAGGCTACTCTCCGGTGCTGGCCGTGCTCGCCGCCTTGGGACTCGGCGCGGTGATCGGGCTGTTCAACGGCTTCATGGTCACCCGCTTCCGAATCCCCTCGTTCGTAGTCACCCTCGCGGGCTCCCTTGCTCTGGTCGGCATGCAACTGTACGTGCTCGGCGAGACGGGCACGATCAACCTGAACGCCGACTTCGTCATCAATCTGACCTACTACTACTTCCCGCCGGTCGTCGGGTGGGCGATAGCGGGGGTCGGCATCGTGATGGTCTTCGTGTTCGCACTGCTCGGCCGTGCTCGTCGGAAGGCGGCCGGCCTGGAAGTTGGCCCGCTTCGCTGGCTGATCATCAAGAACGTGCTCATCGGCATGGCCATCGGTGTGCTGGTATTCATCGTGAACCAAGATCGCGGGCTGCCGCTGGTGGTCTGCATCGTCTTCGCGCTCGCTCTCGTGTTCTCCTACGTCACCGAGCGGACGCGATTCGGACGGCACATCTTCGCTGTGGGCGGCAACGATGAGGCTGCACGCCGCGCCGGCATCAAGATCGACCACATCCGCATCATCGTCTTCATGCTGGGCTCGACGCTCGCCGCCTCAGGCGGGGTTCTGGCTGCCTCGCGGCTGCGAGCGGTGAATCAGTCCTCGGGAGGCAGCGACCTGCTGCTGATGGCGATCGCCGGTCCCGTCATCGCAGGCACCAGCCTGTTTGGCGGCCGTGGCTCGGTGTGGTCGGCTCTTCTCGGCGCGCTGGTGATCGGGTCGATCGCGAACGGCATGAACCTGCTCGCCTTCGAGTCATCGGTGAAGTTCATCGTGACGGGCACCGTGCTGATCGCCGCCGTGACGCTCGAGGCCGTGACCCGCATGCGGCGTCAGAAGCGCCGCTAGCGCGACGGCGCGGGCACGGACGGTCTCAGCCCGAGGCTCCGGCGTAGACCTTGAGGATGCGATCCATCTCCTCGTTCACTCCTTCGTCCACGACGCGACGACTCTCGTCGGCCGCGAACCACGCGAGCGTCCGGCGGATGCCCTCACGGAACGGCACAGCCGCTTCGAACCCGGGCACGAATGCCTTGATCTTGCTGTTGTCGAAGACGACACTCCACGTCTTGTCGCCGAGCAGGCTTCCGGACATCTGCGGTGCAACCTGCGCGATGAAGTCGGACGGTATGTGCACGATGTCCGCCTCGACGCCGAGTGCCTCGGCAATCGTCAGGTAGATCTGATTCCACGTCAGCACTTCATCGGTAGTGATGTGGAACGCCTCGCCCACCGCGCGCTCGTCCCCGAGCAGCCCCAAGAATCCGCGTCCGAAGTCGTCCGCGTGCGTCACGACCCAGAGCGACGAGCCGTCGCCGTGCACGATGATCGGGCGGCCCCTCATCAGCCGGTCCGCGAGCGTGTACGTGCCCCAACCGCCGAGAGCGATCGGCAGGTTTGAGTCGTAGGTCATGGAAGGACGCACGATGGTCACGGGGAAGCCCTCATCGCGGTAGGCCTGCATGAGTCGCTCTTCGCACGCGATCTTCCCGCGCGAGTACTCCCAGAACGGGTTGAGCAGCGGTGTCGACTCGGTGATGAGGTAGTGCTCCGGTGGCTTCTGGTACGCCGAGGCAGAGCTGATGAAGACGTACTGCTTCACCCGGCCTCTGAACAGGCTGATATCGCGCTCGATGTCGTCCGGGGTGTAGGCGATCCAATCGACCACCAC
>DATHUB010000159.1:0-4902 GCA_035462695.1 Coriobacteriia bacterium
ATGAACCCCGTCACCTTGGGCGCGTACGGCAACGCCACGAAGGGGACTCGCTTGAGGGCCGCGAAGATGAGGAAGTGCAGGCGCATGCCCACGACGAACGAGAACCGTCCGATCATCGAGAGGACCTGCCCGGAGGTGTAGTCGGACCGGAGCACGCTCGCGTACTGAGCGCGGTTCATCCTCGAGATGACGGCATGCGACTGCTGCACGTCGTGCATCTCCGGCTCCATCGGAACGAACGCGATCCGCGCGCCGAAGCGCTCGACGAGGTAGTCGGCGGCGCTGGCAAGCTGTATGTGGTAGTGCTCGATATCGATGTCGGGCGCCGCGGGCCCCGGCTCGCGGACCGAGAAGCCGATGATGTTCTTATCTGCCCCGAGGCCCTCGTTGGCGAGCGCATCATCGGCGAGCGGTTCCTCATCGAGCAACATCGCAGCATCGGCCATTACGCGGATATCGCGCGTGACACCCAGCTTCTCGAGGATGCGCTGAGCACGCACGTCGCGCACCGTGACGACCTCAGCCTGATCGAGGCACAGCCGTACCCCGTCGATGCTCGCCGGCTCCTCGATCGGGCCGGCCCCGACCGCATACACCATCACGGTTACGCCGGCCTCCTCGGCAAGCAGCGCCTCGCGCAGATGCTCCTTCACCCAGAAGTCGAAGAGGATTCCCCCACCGCCGAGAAGAAGCAGGTCGAACTTGCGGACCTCCTCGAGCAGCTCCTCGCGCGAGAGTCCGGGAGTGCGAATCGCGTGGTCGACTGCGTGTCGGAGCATGGTGTCGCTTGGGTTGAGGCTCGAGACCGTGATGTGGATGTCGGGAATCGCGGCCCGCAGCTGCGCGACCATCGACTGCAAGATGGCCTCGTCGCCGAGGTTCATCCCGCCGAAGGAGCCAGAGATGCCGATTCGGACCACGCGAGCCTCCAATCACCTAGTTCTTCCTACCCGCGCAGTGGGAGCGCGGCGTCGCGTTTCGGGTAAGCTGTGCGCCGTAGTGGCGCGGGCTGTTGGCGCCGAACCTCACGACTCAAGACAGAACGGAAACGCACGTGACGCCAACCGCCGTAGCCGCCCCTCCCGCAGGCGAACCGGAACGCAGGCCCGGGCCTGTGCGCACCTGGATACTCGCGATCCGGCCCAAGACGCTGCCGGCGGCCGCGGCGAGCGTGATCGTCGGTACGGTCATCGCCTGGTACGACGGCGGCTTCGCGCTCGGGCCCGCGCTTGCGGCGCTCGCAATCGCGCTTCTGCTGCAGATCGGCAGCAACCTCGCCAACGACGTCTACGACGACGAGCGTGGCGCCGACACGGAGCACCGCCTCGGCCCGACCCGCGTCACGCAGTCCGGGCTGCTCAGCCGCAAGCAGGTGAAGAACGGCATGAAGGTCGTCTTCCTGCTTGCGCTCGCAATCGGCATCTACCTCACGTGGGTCCGCGGTCCTTTGGTGCTGGTCATCGGCGCGGCGGCGATCCTCTCGGCGATCGCCTACACGGGTGGACCGTGGCCGCTCGGATACCACGGGCTCGGCGAGGTCTTCGTCTTCGCGTTCTTCGGGCTCACGTCGGTCGTGGGCACCTACTGGGTGCAGACCGGCACGACCTCGGTCGCGGCGTGGGTGATGGCGGTCCCGGTCGGGCTGCTGATCACCGCGATCCTCGTCGTGAACAACCTGCGAGACATCGAGCAGGACCGGGTGGCCGGCAAGCGGACACTCAGCGTGCGGATGGGTGAGCAGGCCACCAAGTACGAGTATCTCGCCTGCATCGTCGTCTCCTACCTGGTGGTCGCCGTCGCCGTGTTCGCCGACGTGCTGCCACCCGCGGCGTTCGCCGCTTGGCTGTCGATCCCGCTCGCGTATCTCACGACGCGCATCGTCTTCACCCAGACGGGCCGCGCCCTCAACGACGCGCTCGCCAAGACCGGCCAGCTCTCTCTCGCCTTCAGCGTGCTGTTCGCGCTCGGGATGCTGTTCGCGGGCTAGGTGCGCAACGCACAAAGCCCGGCCGCTCGCGGGTAAGCGAGGCGACCGGGCTTCGAGGTAGTTCGATTCAGCGAGCTACTCGCCGAGAAGATCCTGCGGGGTGACCGTGGCCTTGAGGTAGCCCTTCTCCTGCATCCAGTCGAGCACCGACTGGACCATCTCGACGCTCGGAGGAGCAGCGAGCGGGTAGGTGCTGACCGGGTAGGTCGTCGCGAGGGGGGCCGGGAGGCGCGCCTGGTCGACGAGGGTCTGGCGGAACGCGTTGGGGTCGTCGTTGATGTCGACGACGGCAGTGTTCCAGGCCCTGAGCACGGCGGCGAGTGCGGCCCCGCCGTCCTCGCTCGCGGCGTAGTCGCCGTTCACCGCGAGCACGCTCTGCGAGATGTTCTCGGCGGCCTTGGTGTCGTCGCCGCCTTCAACGATCGTGGCGCCGCTCTGCTCGGCGAGCGTGACGAACGGCTCGGGAAGCGATGCGGCCTTCACCTTGCCGGCCATGAGCAGCTGGAAGCGGACCGGCATCTTCTTGATCTCTTCCTTCTTGACGTCGGAAGCGGCGAGGCCGCCCTCCTCGGCAAGCTTGTCGAGCACGTACTCGGTGATGGTCGCCGAGGCGGTGCCCACGGGCACGCCCTTGAGGTCGGCCATCGTCTTGATGCCCGACTTCGGAGCGGCGACCACCGCGAAGCGGCCCTCGGTCGTGTCGGCGCCGAGCATGATGGTCGCGACCTTGACCGGCATTCCGGACGCCCGCACGTTTGCCGAGACGATCAGGTCGGTCATCAGCGCGTCGACCGTGCCCGACGAGAAGGCGACCTGCTCCTCCTGCGCGCTTTGGAAGGTGATGATCTCGACGTCGTCGAGGCCTTCGGCCTTGAAGTAGCCGGAGTCCTCGGCGACCCAAAGCGGCAGCGCGTCCTGGGTCGCGAGTGTTCCGATCTTGATGGGGGCGGCTTTGGCCTCGCCGGTGGAAGTCGCCTCACCGGAGGGCTCGGTCTCGCCACCGTTCGTCGTGCAGCCCGTCACGGCGAGTGCGCCGATCAAAGCGAGCGCAAGCATCGCGCTCAGGAGCCGGTTCGAAAGCTTCATGTTCAGGGTTCTCCTAGGTTCCTCGGCTAATCAAAGTACGCGCGCTATGTTCGCATCCTGCGGCTCTGCGCGATAGAGGGGCGCTCGGGAGGAGCGCGAGCCGTAGTCCAGAAGCGTGTCAGCTGGGTATGACAGTTCACAGCCGAATGGGCGCGACGCTCTCGGCCGAGATGAGCGGCGCGCGCCTCGAAGGTCGGAGGAGAAGATGTGCCACTCAGCGCGTAAGTGGCTCGCGATTCTCGTCGTGATGACGGCACTCGCGGGGCTGATGGCGTGCAGCGGGGAGCAGCAGGACGTGCCGACGGAGACGACGCAGACAACAACGGCGACCACGGCTCCCGATACCGCCACTGGTACCGCCTCGCCACCCGCCGAGTCCTCCGAGCCGCAAGACAACGACGCGCAATCGGCAGGGCTCACGGTCGGCACGACGGCGGGGCCCTACTTCGTCTCGGGCTCGCCCGAACTCGAGGACGGCAACCTCAACTACAGCGGACTCGAAGGCGAACCGATTCGTATCGTCGGCCACGTCTACGGCGGCGAAGGGAACTCGAAGCCGCTGGCCGGAGCGAAGGTCGACATGTGGCACGCGGACGCCGCCGGCAGCTACCACCCCAACTCGAGCGGTGACGCGATCGACTACGGCGCCAACGTCATCGCCCTGCGCGGTTTCGTCCTCACCGACGAGAACGGCGCGTATGCGATCGACACCATCTACCCCGGCTACTACGAGGGACGCACCCGTCACATCCACGTCACGACGACTGCCGAGGACTACGGCTCGATCACCACGCAGATCATCGTGCCTGCTCGCTCAGGAGACGGGGCGACGCCCGAGAACGACAGCATCGCGCGGATGTTGCCGGACGAGAACCACGTCACCTTCGAGAACCAGGACGGCGTCGAGACGGCGACGTTCGACTTCCATTTGGGCGGGGACTAAGGTCCGCGCTGGTCGCACGGCCCGTGGTGGTGGCGGCGATTCTCCTGCGCTACGCTGGGCAGACTCGCAACGGGGAGGATGCCGGCAATGCAGAAGATCGTGCTCGCACTTGTTCTCATCGCGCTCGTAGAACTGATCGGTATCGCCGTCTTCTTCGCGTGCACTCCGAGCTTCAAGACTCCAAGCGCGTCAGAGCCTCAGACGACCTCCGTGTTCTCGGCGACCGCCTCAGGTCTCCCTCATAAGTAGACCTGAGGGAGACCCTCGCGCAGCGTTAACCCTGCATGTTGTTCAGCGCGATCCAGTTGCCTTCAGTGTCGGTGAACCATGCGGCGTCGCCCTCCGGAGTGGACGCTACGCCATCGACGGTCTTGATCTTCATCTCGGGGATGTCGAGCTCTTTGAACTCGACGCCCTTGGCGCGCAGCTCTGTGACCGCTGCCCGGACATTGGGCACGATGAAGCCGAGTGTGGTGTTGCTCGGCGCGGGAAGGTTCGGGTTCTCGTAGATCATGAAGCGTGTTTGCTCGCCCGTGACGACGTAGAACTGCCCCTCCCCCGCGTCTTCGATCTGGAGGCCGAGCTTGTCGCGGTAGAAAGCCTTCGCGCGCTCTATGTCCTTGGCTACGAGTACGCCGGTGGACGGGGCCGTTGTGAGTACCGTTGACATCACTGGGTCCTTTCTCGTGAGACCTCGCCGGCTGATGCCGACAGATGCCTAGTCCCAGCGCCGAACATGATTCTGCGGGCCCGGGCAGACGAGAGCGCCGTACGGGTAACCCAGCGCCCCTTGCGGTACCCTACTTGCATCGACCGCTTGCGGAATCAGGAGTCGCCATGCCGTTCATCCTCGCACTCGACCAGGGCACGACGAGCTCAAGGGCCA
>DATHUB010000160.1:0-3666 GCA_035462695.1 Coriobacteriia bacterium
CAGCCCGCCGGCAAGTGCGACTATCGTGAGCCAGAACGCGGCCTTGTCGGCGAGACGCTGTGTCTGGGACTTCGTGGCTTGAGCCTCCGTGACAAGACGCATCACCTGCGACAGGAAGCTCTGGTCGCCGGTACGGCTCACCTCCACGGTGAGCGAGCCCTGCGCGTTCACGGCCCCGCCGACGACCTCGTCACCAGGGGCTTTGTGCACCAGAGAGGACTCGCCCGTGAGCATCGCCTCGTCCACCGAAGAGGAGCCGTCGACCACCGAGCCGTCAACAGGAACCCGCTCGCCGGGCTTCACCAGAACGCGGTCGCCCACGAGAAGCTCGCTGGTTGGGACTTCCTCAACGCCGCCATCAGCGGTCAGCCGATGCGATTCGGCGGGCACCAACCTCGCCAGCGCATCCAGAGCGCCGGAAGCGGACATCGTCGCCCGCATCTCGATCCAGTGCCCAAGCAGCATCACGTCGACGAGCGTCGCAAGCTCCCAGTAGACCGGCTCCCCCTCGAGCCCGAGGGCGATAGCGGCGCTGTACGCGTAGGCCGTGGTGATGCCCACCGTCACGAGCGTCATCATTCCGGGCCGACGCTGACGCCACTCGGCTAGGGCGCCCGTGAAGAAGGGCCTACCGCCGTACAAGAAGATCACGGTGGCAAGCCCCAGCAGGACCCACTCGTCACCAGGGAAGCTTATGTGCGGCAGACCCAAGAGTTCGAGCGGCATCGGCGATATGGCGATGACAGGAACGGTGAGGGCAAGGCAGACCCAGAAGCGACGTGAGAAGTCGGCGCCGTGGCCGGCATGTTCGCCGCTATGGGCCATCCCCCCAGCCTCGTGGACGGTCTCCTCGCCGTGTTCGGCGTGTTTGCCGTGTTCCGAGTGTTCCGAGTGTTCTGCGTGTTCCGCGTGTTCCATCCCTAGTATCTCTCCGAACCCACCAGCAGGTCCTTCACGATGTGCGGGTCTGTAAGGGTCGACATGTCGCCAAACGCATCGGTCGACGTTTCGCCGGAAGCGATCTTTCTCAGTATCCGGCGCATGATCTTCCCGGAGCGCGTCTTTGGCAGGTCGGAAGAGAACTGGATGTGGTCGGGTGTCGCGATCGGCCCGATGACCTTGCGTACGTGCCCGGTAAGGATCTTCGCCAGGTCCTCGCTCGGGAACTCGCCGTCTCGCAGCACGACGAACGCGAAGATCCCCTCGCCCTTCACGTCATGAGGGAAGCCGACGACTGCCGCCTCTGTGACTGCTTCGTGCGAGACGATCGCACTCTCGATCTCCGCGGTGCCCAAACGATGACCAGACACGTTGATGACGTCGTCGACCCTTCCGAGAAGCCAGAAGTAGCCGTCCGAGTCGACACGAGCGCCGTCGCCCGTGAAGTACCGGCCCTTGAATCGCTCGAAGTACACCTCGCGGAACCGTTGCTTCTCGGGGGTGTCGCCCCAGGTGCCGCGAAGCATCCCGGGCCATGGCCGATCGATTACCAGGTAGCCGCCCTCGTCCACGGGCGCCTCGGCGCCGTCTTCCTTGAGCACCTTCGGCACGATGCCATAGAACGGCAGTGTCGCGGAGCCCGGTTTGAGCGGGGTCGCCCCCGGCAAAGGCGTGATGACGAACCCACCCGTCTCGGTCTGCCAGTACGTGTCGACGATGGGGCAACGCCCTCCGCCGATCACCCGGTGGTACCACTCCCACACTTCGGGATTTATCGGCTCCCCCACCGTGCCGAGAAGCCTCAGCGACCGTAGATCGTGTCTGTCCGGCCACCCCTCGCCATGACGGGCGAGAGCGCGCAATGCCGTGGGAGCCGTATAGAACGAGTTGACCTTGTACTTCTCGACGACCTGCCAGAACCGGCCCGGATCGGGGTAGGTCGGTATGCCTTCGAACATCATGGTCGTCGCACCGCTCGCAAGCGGACCGTAGACGATGTAGCTGTGACCAGTCACCCAGCCGATGTCGGCGGTGCACCAGAAGATGTCCGAGTCGCGGTAGTCGAAGACCGTCTCGAAGGTCATCTGCGACCACAGCAGGTAGCCGGCCGAGGTGTGCAAGACGCCCTTCGGCTTGCCGGTCGAGCCACTGGTGTAGAGGATGAAGAGCGGGTCCTCGGCGTTCATCGGCTCGTAGTCGAAGCACTCCCGTACTTCGGGGCGCACCATCTCTTGATGCCACCACGTGTCTCGGCCCGGCTCGAGGTCGACGGCGCCACCACCGCGTTGGACGACGATGCACGCTTCGATGCTGGGGCACTCGAAGAGCGCCTCATCGGCGGCGGCCTTGATCGCAACGTGCCTTCCGCCGCGCATGCCTTCGTCCGCGGTGACGAGCAGCTTCGCCCCGGAGTCCTGAATCCTTCCGCGCAAGGCGCTTGCCGAGAAACCGCCGAACACGACGCTGTGGATGGCCCCGATCCGCGCGCACGCGAGCATCGTGATCGGGAGTTCAGGAACCATCGGAAGGTAGATGGCCACCCGGTCGCCCTTGGTCACGCCTTTGTTGCGTAGCACGGAGGCGAAGCGGCAGACCTCGTGATGCAGCTGCTGGTACGTGTATGTGCGGGAACTCCCGTCGTCGCCCTCCCAGATGATGGCGGCCTTCGTGCGACGCCATGTCTCAAGATGCCGGTCCAGGCAGTTGTAGGACACATTCATCTGGCCATCCGCGAACCAGGTGTAGTCAAGGTCCTCGAAGCCGCCTTTGAGGGCTTTGCTTGGCTCCGAGATCCATGTGAGTCGTTCCAAGGCCTGCTGAAGCCAGTAGGCGTCGGGTCTGTCGACAGAGGACTCGTAGTCTCGGCGGTACTCGGCCATCGATCCGATTCGCGCGCGTTCGACGAAATCGGCAGGCGGCTGAAGGACCCTTTGATCGGCCGAAAGACGCTCGAAACCGGCGGAACCACCCAAGTCGTCGCTCACAACTGCTCCTTCCGCTTGCGCGGGATTGGTGCGGGTGCTTTTGTATTCCTCTTCCTGTATCCCCAGCCGGGCGCGTCGTCTGGTGCGCCGCTTGTCGGGGGTTGTCTACCTTTCGGGCACCCGCCTGAGCAGAGTCATGCGCACAGTCCTATACTTCAGTCCTGTCGACCGGGGGGTTTCCAACAAGCATGTTGGCTGCAGAGAAGTACAACGCGCTCCTTGCGCGCATCGAGGATCTTGGAAGCCTGCTGGTTGCGTACTCAGGCGGCATCGACTCGACGCTGCTGGCATTCAGCGCACACGCGGTTCTCGGTCCGAACTGCAAGGCCGTCCTCGCGACCTCGGACACATACCCCTTAAGCGAGGTCGAAGAGGCCCGCGCGCTAGCACGCCAGCTCGGGCTCCACCTGATCGAGGTCGAGACCTACGAGCTCGCCGATCCCCGTTTTGCCGCCAACCCGCCCGACCGCTGCTACTACTGCAAGACGGAGCTCTTCACTCTGCTCGCTCACGTCGCCGAAGTGCAGGGCCTCGAGCACGTCGCCGACGGATCGAACGCGGACGACCTCGCCGACTTCAGGCCGGGCTCGCGTGCCGCCGCCGAGAGCGACGTCGTGAGTCCCCTGCAGGACGTCGGCATGACGAAGGCCGAGATCCGTCAGATTGCCAAGGAACTCGGCCTTCCCAACTGGAACAAGCCCTCGATGGCATGTCTTGCATCCCGTTTTCCTTACGGCCAGCC
>DATHUB010000161.1:0-3618 GCA_035462695.1 Coriobacteriia bacterium
GACTTCGCCGAGGTGCGGCTCGAGGACTATGCCGGACAACGCGACTTCCCCGCCGAGGACTCAACGAGCAGACTTTCACCCCACCTCGCGTGGGGCGAGCTGTCTCCTCGGCAGGTCGCGGAGGTGGCGCTGGAGGCCGATGAGCCGCACGCCGCGGCGTTCGTGCGCCAGCTCGCGTGGCGGGAGTTCTCGTACCACGTGCTCCATCACAACCCGTCGTCGTCGGAAAGGCCGCTCGATCCCAAGTTCGAGGCCTTCCCGTGGCGCGAGGACCGCGGAGCCCTTGAGTCGTGGAAGGCGGGAAGGACGGGCTTTCCGCTGGTGGACGCCGGGATGCGCCAGCTTGCCGCGAGCGGATGGATGCACAACCGAGTGAGGCTCCTGTGCGCGTCGTTCCTGACCAAGGACCTGCTCGTGCCGTGGCAGCAGGGCGAGGAACACTTCAGGCAACAGCTCGTGGACTACGATCCGGCGATCAACCCGTTCAACTGGCAGTGGGTCGCGGGCAGCGGAGCCGACGCTGCGCCGTACTTCAGGGTCTTCAGTCCCTCTCGGCAGGCCGAGCGGTTCGACCCTCAGGCAGCCTACATTCGCGAGTGGGTACCTGAGCTGGCGAGGCTCTCAGAGCGACGGGCGCGCGAGCCGTGGCGAGCATCTAGGGAGGAGCTGGCGGATGCGGGGGTCTCGCTGGGCGACACGTATCCCGAGCGCATCATCGACCACGCCGAAGCTCGCGAACGCGCGCTAGCGGCTTTCTCGGCGATTCGAAGGACGGGGTAGCGGGAGCGTTACCGGGGCGCTGGCGGACGGCAGGCGCGTGCGCCAACCGACGGCGACGGCTGTGGCTCAGTTGCCGTCCTGCGTCAGCAGGTAGTCCAACGCGACGACGCCGTCGGCGTCCGTGAGGGTGAGTACGCCCTCGTAGCCCTCACCGGCAACGTTCAGCACCGTGGCGCTGGCTTCTTCGCCCGCTTTGGCGACGGTCCACCCCGCACGCTCGAAGCCGACTGTGGTGCCGGCCACGACATCCGTGTAGGTGGACGTGGTCTCCAGGGTGAGCATCACGGTCGAGTCGGCGACCTCACCCGCGGCGACAGTGGAGCCGGGCCACAGGGGGATGTCGTCGGCCATCCCCTCCGGAAGCTCGCCTTGAACGGGCGCGGCCGTCACGGCAACGGTTGCCTCTTGGGTGACCACGGTCTGCTCGGGCTGTACCGCGTCTTCGATCCTGTCGCACCCGGTCACGAGCACGAGCAGGAGAAATATGGCAGCAGCAACGGCGATGCGGGCCTTCATAGGTCCCCTTCAGGCAAAGAGGCAGTCATTGGCAGACAGGATAGACCAAGGAGTGGCAGAGGCGTGTGAGAATCGAACTCACCCGGGACGCTCTTCACGCCCCACGACGGTTTTGAAGACCGCGGAACCCACCAGGACCCATCCGCCTCCGTGGGGCATTGTGCGGACGACCTCCCCGAGTGTCAAACCAACGTGAGAGAACTCTCATCCGCATCTCATCAATTCCTCACGGCCAAGGCCGATTGTTTTGGTTGACGCAACAGGCACTTACGGAGGACCGATGACTCGCCTACGGATGTGGACACGCTCGCACAAGACGGCCGCCGCGCTACTAGTGGGCGCCGCCATTCTGATCGCGCTAGGCGCAACCATGGGAGCGGCGACTGCCACCGATCAACCCGCCTTCTGCAGGCAGGCATGCCACGAGATGAGTCCCTACGCTCACGCATGGGCCGAAGGGCCGCATCGCGATGTTCCCTGCGTTGACTGCCACGTGGATTCCGGGATGGTGAACCGTCTGTCACATAAGGTCGTGGCCCTCGGTGAGGTTTGGTCGCACGTCAAAGGCGCTCCCCCCTTTCCGCTGGATGACCGTTCCCCCGTCCCGTCGCGCCGGTGCATCACGTGCCACGACTCCGTGTCCCTTCAGGTGACGGGATTCGATCACGCCGAGCACGCCAAGCGAGGCGAGTGCGAGAGCTGCCACTTCGACGCGGGCCACAACGTTACCGACGCCGACTTGAAGGCGGCGGGGCTCTTCAATCCGAACGCGGCGACAGAGCGCATCAAAACGAGAGTCGCTACCGTCGACGCTGGATCAGCGAATGTGCCGGGCCACGTGCAGGTCACCTGCACGCGCTGCCACGACCTTGCACAGACAGGTTGCAGCGCATGCCATGCGCCAGGGCACGAAGACAGCGGCCCCGCTGCTAAGAACGAGAAGTGCACGACCTGCCACTCGGCGGGACTGACCTTCGCCTTCAATCACCCGTCGAACGAAAGCGCAGAGGCGTGCGCCGGCTGTCACGCCGCGCCGGCCAAACACCGCTCGGGCGAGTGCTCGAAGTGCCACTCGAGCACACGGAAGTGGTCGTTCTCGCATCCGAGTTCGAAGGCGAAGTGCACCGACTGCCACAAGGCTCCGTCCAAGCATCGCTCAGGCGACTGCACGAGCTGCCACTCGGTCGGCAAGTCCTGGGCGTTCAAGCACCCGCGCACCTCGGGCGGGTGCACGGAGTGCCACGACAGGCCGGCTCGCCATCGTGCGGGCTCCTGCTCGACCTGTCACCGCAGCACCAGGTCGTGGTCGTTCACGCATCCTGCTTCGGGGAGCTCATGCACCAACTGCCACAGCCGGCCGGCTCGGCATCGCGCAGGTTCGTGCACGTCGTGCCACAGGACGGGTGCCAGCTGGAGCTTCAGCCATCCGGGTTCAGGCGCCACGTGCACCAACTGCCACAGGCGGCCCTCCGGCCATCGGTCCGGCAGCTGTGCTACGTGTCACCGGACAGGCGTCACTTGGGCCTTCCGTCACAGCGGGTCAACGAGCTGCCGGTCCTGCCATAACGCACCGTCGAACCACTTTGGCACTTCATGCGCTTCGTGCCACAGCCCCTCCCGGTCTTGGGGATCCGCCAACTTCAGCCACCCCCGGATCCGTGGTGGAGAACACAGCTACCGCAGTTTCGCTTGCTCCAAGTGCCATCCGAACGGCTACGGTTCCGCTACCTGCTCTCGCTGCCACAGCAGCTCGACCGGACCGAAGGACGACTGATGACGATGACTGACCGCAGTCGAGAACCATCCCTCGGCACCCAGCGACTGCTGATCCTGGGTTCAGCGGCCGTGCTGCTCATCATGGGGAGCGGTCTCGCACTCGCAGGAGCAGCGTGGCCTGCCGCCGATGGACAGCCTGCTCTGATCTCGTCGGACCGATCGCTCGAGACCACGAACGCACCTGTCGCCCCCGCCGCTGACTCAACTGAGACACCTACGCCAGAAGACGGCCGCGGCCTTTCCGTTTCGGAACCTCCCGCAGCGCCTGCCCTCCCCGACTCAACCCGCACTCCTTCTTCACCGCCGCCTCGCGCCGAAGACGATCATGATGACGATGACGAACGCGAGACTGTCGCTCCAAAGGTTCGCGACGAGGACGACCATGACGAAGACCGAGACGACGAGAGCGACAAGGCCGATGACGACGACGACAAGGACGAGCCTGAGAAGGATAACGTGACCGATGACTCGGACGACCCGGAAGACGGGAAAGAAGGAGAGGAAGAGTCTGACATCCTCCATCGGTGATTCAGCGCGGCGAGAGGG
>DATHUB010000162.1:0-17786 GCA_035462695.1 Coriobacteriia bacterium
CATGATGTAGCCCTTCGGCTACAGAGTCCCGCATCTAGACGCTCGCATCAGCGGGCCTCGGCCGAGAAGGCCGGGGCCCGTTTGCGTGTCCTAGCGTGAGGCGCCCGTCGAGTTCAGGTCAGCCGAGTCGACGAGCCTCGCGTAGAGATCCGCCAAGCGACCGGCGCTGGCGGTTATCTCATGCGCGACCGCGACATCTAGCGCCCCCTCGCGAAGCCGCGCGTGCAACCTGGCGTCGGTCGACAGCGACACCATCGCCGCGGACAGCGACTCGGTGTTCTCGGCAGTCAGGAGGCCCGAGTCGCCTGTGCTCACGATCTCGCCAACGCCGGGGGAGCGCACCCCGATGACGGGGAGGCCCGCAGCGCAGGCCTCGACGACTACCAGCGGATACACCTCACTCACAGAGGCCGAGACGAAGGCGTCTGCCGCAGCCAGGACGCCGGGGACGTCCTCATACGGCATCAGCCCCGTGAACACGACGCGTCCAGCCAGCCCGCGTTCGGAGATCATGCGCTCGCTCTCGGCTCTCGTTGGCCCATCACCGACGACGAGTAGTGAGAGCCGAGGATTGCGACCGACGGCGCTGGTGAACGCATCCAGAAGCAGCGTGACGTTCTTCTCGTGAGCGACACGCCCCACGTAGCAGAGCAGGAAGTCCTCGTCGGAAAGGCCGAAGTCGCTCTTCGATCGCCGGGTGTTCGGCTGCTGGAAGGGGCGCGTATCGATTCCATTTGGGAAGACGGTCAGCTTCTCGCGGTTGACGCCGTAGCCCGCGAGCCACGACACGAGTTCGGCCGAAGGGCAGATCGTCATCGACACGCGGGAGTTGAGGTGCGTCAGGTAGCGAGTGATTGCCCCCTGACGAAGCCGGACCGGTATCCAAGAGACATAGGTCTCAGCGTATAGGTCGTAGCGCGTGTGGTTGGTGAACACGACGGGGACGCCGCGAGGCGCGCAGTGCTTCAGCGGCGTCAGGCAGCTTGCAAACGGGTGGTGCGCATGGGCGACGTCGAGAGTAGACATCGCCGAGGTGGCTTCCGACGAGAGTCCGAGCGGGAAGTTCCAACCTGTGTCGCCCCAAGGAAGAGCCGGCGACCTGACCACCCTGCAGCCGTTGTCCGCCTCGCTTCTGTCTCCGTATGTGAAGACCGTGACCTCGTGTCCGAGCTGCTGCAGGGCAGCACTGTAGAGGCGAATGTGGTTGGTCACTCCGCTGACGTGCGGCATGTACATGTCGCAAAACATACCGATGTGCATGTGTCAGTCCGCCTCGACGGCTCTCGGTTCACCGACGAGACCGAGGAGACGGTCGGTGATGTCCGCTGCCGCGAACGGACGTGCGAGGGCTGAGGCCGACTCCCGCATCTTCTTCAGCCGCGCGGGCTTGGAGATGGCCTTGCGTGCGTACTCGGCGATCGTTCTCGGATCGGCTGCGAACATAGCGGCACCCGCATCAGTAAGCGCGCGCGCATTCGCGTTCTCTTGACCGGCCGCGGGCCCGATGAGGACGAGCGGGACGCCTGCGGCGAGGCACTCGGCGCACACCGAGCCGCCGGGCTTGGCGAGCGCGAGGTCCGCGCACGCCATAAGAGGCGCCATATGCTCGACGTAGCCGAGCACCTGCACGTTCGTCGTTCCGAAACCGGCAGAACGCGTCCGCATCTCCTCGGCGAAAAGGTCGTCGTTTCCGCAGACGACCACGACCGACGTCCCCGGCAGCGAAGCGAGAGCCGGCAAGGAGACAGCCAGCGCCTCTTTGAAGCGCTCGTAGGGCCCGGGCATGGTCGAGCCCGCCAGCGCCAGCACAATCCGGCGGTCGGGCGCGAGACCGAAGTGCTTTCGAGCGGCATCGCAGTCGTAGTCGAGAGCGAACTGTTGGCGGACGGGGACTCCGGTCACGGCGATGGCCGTAGTTTGGACGCCGTGCGCCACGAGCTTGTCTCGAGAGTCCGTGTCGGCCACGCAGAACAGAGCGATGCCGTTCCTCGGCCAGAAGGAGTGCACACCGAAATCGGTGGTGACGTTGACAATCGAGAAAGGCTCGTCAGCGCGGCGGGCGATCCGCGTCGCTACCATCGAGGCCAGCGCATGGGTGCAAACGACGAGATCGGGGGACAGCTCCTCGAGCTGCCGAAAGAAGCCGGCGAAAAGGGAGCCGAGAAGTGGCCCACCAAGTGTCCTGCCTGCGGCACCGGCCCACTCGCTACTCCAGAGTGCGTCGTAGATGCCGGCAGTAGGTCCTGTGAAGGTCGAGGAAAGAGCGTTACCGGAGAGTCGGGGGGAGGCCGATTCGAGCGCGTCGATCAGCTCGACGCGAAGCCCGGGAATCTCGCGCCCGCTCAACTCGGCTGCGACCGCCTCCGCTGCAATGCGGTGCCCAGAGCCGACCGACGCGTACGCGACGGCTATCGTCCTCCCCTTTGCCATGGGTGGTACTATACCGCAGGCGCGAGCGCCTCTTGGCCGCTCACGACCTGCAGAAAGGAGCGTCTCATGGCCCTGTCCATCGGCATCGTAGGCCTGCCCAACGTGGGCAAGTCGACCCTGTTCACCGCGCTAACGAAGAACCAAGTGGACGCGGCCAACTACCCCTTCGCCACCATTGAGCCGAACGTCGGCATCGTGCCTGTCCCGGACACTCGCCTCGACAAGCTCGCGGAGATGGTGAACCCGCAGCGCGTCATGCCCGCCGCCGTCGAGTTCGTCGACATCGCGGGGCTCGTCAAGGGCGCGAGCGAGGGAGCCGGCCTTGGTAACCAATTCCTTGCGAACATCCGTGAGACGGATGCGATCGCCGAGGTGGTGCGCTTCTTCGAGGATGAGAACGTCATCCACGTGGACGGCAAGGTCGACCCCGGCTCGGACGTGGAGACCATCAAGTACGAGCTCGTGCTTGCTGACCTCTCAACGGTCGAGAAGGCCCTTCCCAGGCTTGGAAAGGAAGTACAGCGCGACAAGTCGCTCGCGGCCAAGCTCGACGTGGTGCAGCGTCTGTATGCGTGGCTAGCAGAGGGGCATCGCGCGGCGCGCATGGAGATGAGCGACGACGAGCGTGCCCTCTTGCGCGACCTCCACCTGCTCACCATGAAACCGATGCTCTATGTCGCCAACGTCGACGAGAGCCAGGTCGGCGTCGACCTGCCCGAGATAGACGGCGTCAAGCCGATCCCGATCTGCGCCAAGGTCGAGGCGGATCTCTCAGAGCTTGAACCCGCCGAAGCCGCGGAGTACCTCGAGTCGATCGGTCTGGCGGAACCCGGGCTGAACACCCTTATCCGAGAGGCGTACCGCCTTCTCGGCCTGCAGAGCTACTTCACCGCCGGCGAGAAGGAAGTCCGCGCCTGGACGGTTCCAATCGGTGCGAAGGCGCCACAGGCGGCCGGCGTCATCCACTCCGATTTCGAGCGCGGCTTCATCAAGGCCGAGGTAGTCGGCTTCGACGACTACGTAGCACTCGGTGGCGAGAAGGGCGCCCGCGATGTGGGCAGGTTGCGGCTCGAAGGCAAGGAGTACGTCGTCCAAGACGGCGACGTCATGCACTTCAAGTTCAACGTCTAACCGGTGGCGCGTTCATTCCCAATCGGCCTTGCGTAGCGCGTGCTCCATGCTCCATGGCAGGGAGCGATGCGCGTCGAAGACCTCGAATCGCACCAACGCGGATCGGCGATTGGTCATCCAGAGTCGCGTATAGGGCGTCATCCTGCCCGCCTTCACCGGCACGACAGGGCGGACTCCCTTCGCCGCCCACCTTGAGGCCGTCACGTACTCGGCACCATTCGTTTGGTCTGTGACGACCGCCGAGAGGGCCGACCCCCCGGGCGGAGGGTAGAAGGCCGCGTTGATCTTCGAGACCCGTTCGGAGAACGAGCCCTCAATCCGTCTGGCTCCAGGCAGCCGTCCCACGGTGGCCGCGGGCAGTGCCGATCGCGCTCCGACCAAGTACGTTGTCCTCGTCCCACTCAGGGCGCCGCTGCTGATGAGATCCGTGGCCGTGGCGGGCAGCCTTCCCTGAGAGGACAGTAGTATGGGCAGCCCGCGTCCCGCTGATGCTCCAGCGGCCGCGCGCATGCTCCAGCTATCCCCTTCATCGACGACCAAGATGGTTCCCTTGGCCGTCGGCCCCATCGTCGCGGCGATGGAGACGGCGAGTTCCGCTCGGCTGTCCTCTGAGATCACCTCAACCGACGAGGTGGGCAGCGCGGAGGCGGACGCAATCAGCGAGACAAGCGACTCATCGAGCGAATCTGTCACACCCACCAACACGGCCTCGCTTGGTGCGAGGCGTTCGAGCTCATCACTAACGGCCTCGAGCTGATGTGAGTCTCCGAGCCACAGCAGCGGAGCGCGTAGCTTCGTGGCAAGTGCGGCCACGGATGGGGCTTCGGCCCACCGATCGGCTCGTGCGAGAACGACCTTGTTCGCGCCGTTGGGATAGTGAAGCCTCGAGACTTTGATGGAAGCGCCGACGGCCGATGCGGTGCGCACGGCCCTCGACGACGACGTAAACGGGCCCTTGGCGAACCATGCATCGAGTCCATCGGCGATGCCCAAGGCCATCTTCCTGCGAAATGAGGACTGCTTGAGTAGGGCTGCGTCGCCGCTGTTGCTGATGAACGCGCCCTCCACGAGGATCGCGGGCATGTCGGTCCACCGGCACACGTAGAAATCTGCGGTTTGGGCCCCGCGATCGTGGAGTCCGGTTCGCGAGACCACTCGACTGTGCACGAGCTTCGCCAGAGACCGCCCTAGCGAATCGCGCGGACTAGCAAACGTCTCGGTCCCTCGCGCTGCCTTGTTAGCGGAGCCGTTGTTGTGGATCGAGATGAAGACGTCCGCCCCGGCTTTGTTGGCGACGTCGACACGGCCTTGGAGATCGTCCTTCGGGATTCCCCCGTAGAGGCCCGCGTGACCGTCGGCCTTGAAGTACCAGCGTTGCACACGGTCGCTCCAGTTCCAGGTCTCGGTGTCCGAGTACCGAACTGCCCGGTCGGTGGTGCGGGTCAGGGCAACGCGGTATCCGCGGGCCAGTAGCTGGTTCCGAAGCTCGAGGGCGATGCGGAGGTTGACGTCCTTTTCGCGCAGCCCGTTCGCGTTCGCGTTCGAGTAGGGTCCGCCGTGACCCGGGTCGATCACGACGAGCGGCGATGCCACCGCACCCAGGGGTGCGACGAACACACCGAGAAGAAACGCGATAGTCGCGCCGAGCAGAACGGTTCTATGAACGTTGCGGTTTCGCATGGCGTCCTCAAGTTCGGATGTCACTACATTCCACTTCCGGCTCCGGTTCGATCCGTCGCCCCGGCTAACAGGGTTTGACCGTGCAACTTTTCCCTCTACGCGGGTATCAAACTAGTAGGGTCTTGTGCGTCCACTGGGCCCAAGGAGTCCCCATGAAAGGGGGCAGACCGATGGCATATCAAGATGTGAGAGCACGCAACACGGGCGGGCATCGGGTACTCCACTCCGAGTCGAGACGTCCGGTCGAGACGATAATCGCCAACATCGTCTACTTCATCTTCGGCGTAATCATCACGCTACTTGCGCTCCGATTTGTCCTTCTGCTTCTCGGTGCGAACCAAGATGCAGGATTCACTCAGCTGATCCTCGGTCTCAGCGCACCGTTCATGGCGCCGTTTGTCGCCGTGTTTGGCGCCACTCAGATCGAAGGTTCGGTGTTCGAATGGAGCGCACTGCTTGCAATCGCTGTGTACGCGCTTCTTGCCTGGGGAATCGTCGCCCTGATCGACGCCGTGACCCCGAGAGCGTCAGCCGGGACGGTGGAGACCGTCGAGGAGGTTCACGAGGACACGGCGCAGGAGGCCGCGGGTGACTACGGTCACGATGCCTACGTGGACGACCGTGCGGGTGACAGCTTCGTTGATGAGCAGGGGCATCGCGTGCACAGGGGTGGCGGTGTAGTACATCGCTAGACAGAGGCACACCCATCAACGTGTCTGAGGAAGTGGGACGGGGCGACGTGCCCCGTCCCACTTGTCGCCGTTCGCGAGGCAATCGCGACCATGCGGTTCACGGATGAACTTCTGTCCACTAGAATGTCGACACCGGGGGCGCACTCTTGGCCTCGACTCAGGCCTCGTGGGCACGTCGCAGCATTGCATTGAACCAGGCAGCTCGCTTGTGTTTCTCGGCGAAACGGTTGCCTGGTTTCGTCGTATCTGCGACCGGTGACATGTGAACAGGGCCGCGTAGCGGCGTGAACAGTAGGAGGATGCCCAGCATGGAGATAGAGATCGGACGGGGCAAGACCGCACGCCGCGCCTACGGGTTTGACGACATCGCCATCGTGCCATCGAGGCGTACTCGGGATCCGCGGGACGTGGATATCACCTGGTCGTTCTCTTTCAAGGGCAGGGACTACACCTTCCCGCTGCCTGTGCTTGCCTCGGCGATGGACGGCGTCGTAGACCCCGCCTTCGCCATCACCATGGGTAAGCTCGGCGGACTTGCCGTCCTGAATCTCGAGGGCATCCAGACCCGCTACGAGGACCCGGCGCCTCATCTCGACGCGATCGCCTCCTTCGACAAGGAAGAGGCGACCGAGAAGATGCAGCAGATCTACGCTGCCGAGCAGGTCAAGCCAGAACTCGTGCGCGAGCGCGTCAAGCAGATCAAAGACGGCGGCGTTCTCGCGGCCGCGTCACTCACCCCGCAGAACGTCGAGCGCTTCATCGGGCCTGCTCTCGAGGGAGGCCTCGACATTCTCGTGATTCAGGGCACGGTCGTCTCGGCCGAGCACGTATCGACCTACGACAAGCCGCTCGATCTCAACGCGTTCGTCGAGTCTCTCGACATTCCCTGCATCATCGGTGGCTGCTGTAGCTACCAAGGCGCTCTACACCTGATGCGCGCCGGCGCCGTCGGCGTGCTCGTGGGTGTTGGCCCCGGCCACGCCTGCACTTCGCGCCGCGTGCTGGGCATCGGCGTTCCTCAGGCCACGGCCATAGCCGACGCCGCCGCAGCCCGTACTCGCTACCTGGAGGAGACCGGCCGCTACGCGCACGTCATCGCTGACGGTGGCATGCGCACTGGAGGCGATCTCGCCAAGGCGGTAGCGGTCGGCTCCGACGCCGTCATGATCGGTTCGCCGCTTGCGAGCGCCGCTGAGGCGCCCGGCCGCGGCTACCACTGGGGCATGGCGACCTTCCACCCCGACCTGCCCCGCGGCACCCGCGTTCGCGCTGGTGTCCGCGGCTCGCTCGAGGACATCCTGCTCGGCCCGGCGCACCAGAACGACGGAACGCTCAATCTGCTCGGCGGACTGCGCACCTCGATGTCCACCTGCGGCTACGAGAACCTCAAGAGCTTCCAGAAGGCCGAGGTCATGGTAGCGCCGTCGCTGCAGAGCGAGGGCAAGGTCCTGCAGAACACGCAGGGCGTCGGAATGGGCCGCTAAGCGTGGCGGACTATCACGACCAGCAGGCTGTTGTCTTCGTACTCGACTTCGGAGCGCAGTACGCGCAGCTCATAGCGCGACGCGTGCGCGAGGCTCGGGTCTACAGCGAGATCGTGCCGTTCGACATCACTGCCGAGGAGGTGGCGCGCCGTGCTCCGGCCGCCATCATCCTCTCGGGCGGGCCCGCAAGTGTCTACGCCGAGGGCGCGCCGCACATGGACCCGGCGATCCTCGATCTCGGCATCCCGGTTCTCGGCTTCTGCTACGGCATCCAGGAGATGGCCCTTCATCTCGGCGGCGAGATCCCCAAGACGGACATAGGCGAGTACGGCTTTGCCGAGCTCACGGTTCTCGAGCCAACGTGCGTTCTGCTCGAAGGCCTGCCGGAGACCTCGCAGGTGTGGATGAGCCATCGCGACAGCGTCGGCACGGCGCCGGCGGGCTTCACCGTGACGGGACGCACAGCGACAACCGCCATCGCGTCGATGGAGGATCCGGCGCGCAAGCTATACGCCACACAGTTCCACCCGGAAGTCGCGCACACCGAGTTCGGCCCACAGATCATCCGCCGTTTCCTGCACGACATCGCTGACATCCCGGCCACGTGGACGATGCTCAACATCATCGAGGAGACGATAGCGGCGGTTCGCGCGCAAGTCGGCACCGACCGCGTGATCTGCGGCCTGTCCGGCGGCGTCGACTCGAGCGTTGTGGCCGCGCTGCTGCACAGGGCGATCGGCGACCAGCTCACCTGCGTATTTGTGGACCACGGCATGATGCGTCTCGACGAGGCCGAGCAGGTCGTGCACACCTTCCGCGACACTTTTCACGTGAATATCGTGCACGTAGATGCCGAGGAGCGTTATCTCGCTCTCCTCGCCGGTGTCGACGATCCCGAGCAGAAGCGTCGAATCATTGGCGAGGAGTTCTGGCAGATCTTCTTTGAGGAGGCGACCACCCTCGAGGGTGTCAAGTGGCTCGCTCAAGGGACGCTCTACCCCGACGTTATCGAGTCGGGAAACAAGCATGCCGCCAAGATCAAGAGCCACCACAACCTCATCCCGTTTCCGGAAGGCGTGCACTTCGATCTCATCGAGCCGCTGAGGGCACTGTTCAAAGACGAAGTCCGAGCCGTCGGCGCCGAGCTCGGCCTGCCGGACGAGATCGTTCATCGGCAGCCGTTCCCGGGACCGGGTCTTGCCGTCCGCATCATCGGCGACATCACACATGAGAAGCTCGAGAAGCTGCGTCGTGCCGATGCGATCGTTCGTGAAGAGATCGGCGAATGGGACACGGACCGCGAGGTCTGGCAGTACTTCGCCGTGCTCCCCGACATCAAGAGCGTCGGCGTCATGGGGGACGAGCGCACCTACGAGAACCCGATCATCATCCGGGCAGTGGCTTCTGCCGACGCGATGACCGCCGACTGGGCGCGCCTGCCCCACGAGCTGCTCGCGAAGATGAGCAATCGCATCATCAACGAGGTAGACGGCATCAACCGCGTTGCCTATGACATCACGAGCAAGCCGCCCGGCACGATTGAGTGGGAGTAGCCCCTCCCGGCGCAACGCGCAGACATCGGCGTTTGGACTCCATTCGCCGACCGCCGGTTGCCGTCGGCGTCCGACCGCGTGTGATTGCCGTGGAGAGCGTGTAATAATCATCAGAACGCTTCAAAGCGCCTGTTTCACTCACAGAATCGAAGGGGGCACGACCGATGCCCGATGACAGCACTAACGCGCAAGAGCGAATCAATGAGATTCGCAAGCGCATCGACGATATCGATTGCCAACTGGTGCGGCTCCTGAACGAGAGGGCGCAGTGCTCGCTGGACATCCGCGGACTGAAGCCGCAGGCGCACTGGGGGCTCTACGACCCCAAGCGTGAGGAAGAGATATTCACTAACGTCGCCGGGTGCAACGAGGGCCCCCTGTATGGCGACGATCTCCGCGAGATCTTCGAAGCCATCCTGCACGTGGCGAAGGAGATGAGGGGCTGATGGCCGCCCAGACTGCGCCTGCGATCGGCGCCGTCTCGCGTGACGCGGGGATGACGATCATCGCGGGCCCGTGCTCGGTCGAGAGTCGCGAGCAGATGCGCGAGGTCGCCGCTGCGCTCAAAGAGCTCGGCATCAAGGTCATGCGAGGTGGAGCCTACAAGCCGCGCACCTCTCCGTTCTCCTTCCAGGGACTCGAGGAGGAGGGCCTCAAGATCATGCGCGAGGCCGCCGACGAGTACGGCCTGCTTGTGGTCACCGAGGTCACCGACTCCGCACACGCCGAAACCGTGGACGCCTACGCCGACATGCTTCAGATCGGCACGCGGAACATGGCCAACTTCTCATTGCTGAAGAAGATCGGCGAGGTCACGGCCCACAGCGGAAAGCCTGTCGTGTTCAAGCGAGGAATGGCGGCCACTATCGAGGAGTGGCTGCAGGCGAGCAACTACATCACGATGAACGGCAACGAGAACGTCGTGCTCTGCGAGCGTGGGATCCGCACTTTTGAGACCGCGTACCGCTTCACCTTGGACATCACCGCCGTCCCGGTGGTCAAGAGCCTGTCGTTGCTCCCTATCATCATCGACGTTTCGCACCCTGCCGGCCGAGCGGACCTGGTTCCGGCTATCAGTCGCGCAGCCGTCGCAATCGGCGCCGATGGCATCATGGTCGAGGTACATCCTAATCCGCGCGAGGCGCTTTGCGACGGTCCGCAGTCCCTCGACTTGGCAGGACTCCGCTCACTCGTTGACGAACTGAAGCGGGTAGCGGCGGCGGTCGATACGACCCTCGTATGATGCGCAGTCCCTCGACTCGCTCTGGCGACTGCGCCGCCGAGTGCCGAGTGTCCTGACGTTGCATTGCGACCGGTGAGGACTAAGCGTGCCGTCCAGCGGGCATTACTCCAGCGGGCAGGAGAAGGGCAACTGCCCGTTTTGTGGGGCCGCTGAAGTGCGACACTTCGGAAGATGCTCGGTCTGCGACCACAGCGTCTGTGAGAGGTGCGGGAACGTGCAGTACAGCGGCGGTGAGCGCAAGGTCACTCACCGCGAGTGTCTGCATCGGGACGAAGATGGTTTCAAGATGATCAAGTTTGTGCGGTAGATACTGTTTGGCGAACGGACCGTTGCTTACCTGACCATCGGAGACCTTCATGCCAGACCTCGTCTTCCCCGACGGGTTTCTCTGGGGAGCTTCCACTTCGTCCTATCAGATAGAGGGCGGCAACGCATTCGCCGATTGGCACCACTGGGAGAATGCGGGGCGAGTGCCCGACCGGTCCGGATCAGCGGCGGACTCTTGGAACAGGTTCCGCCAGGACGTCGACCTGGCCGTCGAGCTTGGGCACTCCATCTACCGGATCTCGTGCGAGTGGTCACGCATCGAGCCGGAACCCGGAGTCTTCGATGACGCTGCCTTGGCTCGCTACGCGGACTGGCTCGGCTATGCGCGAGGACGCGGGCTACAGACGATGCTCGTCCTTTGGCACTTCACTAACCCGGCCTGGCTCAGCGAGCGAGGCGCCTGGGCAGACAGAGAAACGCCTCTGCGCTTTGAGGCGTTCGTGCGGCATGTGGTTCCTGCTGTGGCTCCTTACGTCGACTGGTGGGCGACGATCAACGAAGCCAACACCTACGCCAACCACGGGTGGCTCGTGGGCTCATGGCCGCCGGGGCGAACCAATGACTTCAGCGGCGGATTCGCCGTCTATCGGAATCTCGCGGAGGGCCATCGCAGGGCGCGTTCCGCAATCAAAGAGATGCTCGGGGATTCGACTGCCGTGGGGCTGACCCACGTAGTCCCGTGGGCTCACCCTGCACAGAAGGGGGGCGCCTTCTCTCTTGCCACCCAGATGTACTGGAACTGGCTGGGGGCCTGGAACTTCCTTGACCGGGTGCGTGGGGAGATGGATTGGCTCGGCGTGCAGTACTACTACGACTCGCCTTGCAAGACCTTCACCTACGACCTCGATGACGGTAGCCCGCCGAGAACCGACATGGGTTGGCGTATCTGCCCTGAAGGGCTGTACCGGGTGGTGAAGGCGTGCGGCGATCGCTACGGCGTACCAATGCTAGTGACCGAGAACGGGTTGGCCGACGCGAGCGATTCCCAGAGGTCGAGGTTTATAATCGACCACCTTTCTTGGCTGCATCGTGCCGTCGATGAGGGATACGACGTCCGCGGCTACCTGCACTGGTCGCTACTCGACAACTTCGAATGGGCATACGGCTTCGAGCCGCGGTTCGGGCTCGTGAAAGTCGACTACTCGACCCATGCGCGTGAAATACGTCCTTCAGGCCGTCTGTTCGCACGCATCGCGGGGCAGAACCGGATCGAGGAGGGGCTTGGCGCAGAGCTGCGGTATGCCGACGGCGCCGCCAGTCTGGCCCCCAAGAGATAAGGAGCAGGGATCATGCTGACGGTGGAGATCCCCGGCTACGGCCTGCTTGCCCTCGAGAACCTCGTGCTCGACCTGAACGGCACTCTGTGCCAAGACGGTGAGGTATTGGCCGGAGTGGCGGAGGCGGTTGAAGCCCTCGCCCCGGCACTTAGAATCGTGGTGGTCACGGCCGACACTCACGGCACGGCAGACGAGCTCATGGCGTCGCTTGCTGTCGACCACGTGCACATTATCGACCGTGGACGCGAGGCCGAAGGCAAGCTAGACCTCGTGGATGAGCTCGGCGGAGATACGGTGGTCGCCATAGGAAACGGTGCCAATGACGCGCTGATGCTTCGAGACGCGGCTTTGGGGATCGCCGTGATCGCCGGAGAAGGTGCGGCGGCTGCTGCTGTACAAGCTGCGGACGTCGTTGTTCGCAGCATCGGAGATGCCCTCGGGCTTCTCTTGGAACCGCGCCGACTAATCGCCACACTGAGGCACTAGGGAAGTCATCAGCGGGCCGCGCCAAGGTGCTACACTACCTCGGCTATGGCTATCGATCTCACCTCCCTCAACCCCGCACAGCGCCAGGCCGTCGAGACCGTCGACGGTCCTCTGCTGGTGCTCGCGGGTGCCGGCTCGGGCAAGACCCGGGTCCTCACCTTCCGCATCGCCCACCTCGTGGCAGACCTCCGCGTCAGCCCCCACGAGATCCTTGCGATCACCTTCACCAACAAGGCCGCTGCGGAGATGCGCGAGCGACTTGGGGCTCAGCTCGGCTACGGCGTACGATCCATGTGGGTCCTGACGTTCCACGCGATGTGTGTGCGGATGCTTCGCGCTGATGCCGACCGGGTTGGCTACAAGGCGTCGTTCACGATCTACGACGATGACGACAGCAAGCGCATGGTCAAGGCAGTCATGTCCGAGCTCGAGATCGACGAGAAGCGCTATCCGGTGAACGCCGTTCGCGGCCGGATCTCCTCGGCGAAGAGCGAGCTCGTGGGCTGCGACGAGTTCTCGGCCAAGGCGTTCACGCCACTCGACAAGGCTGCTGGCAAAATCTACGTGCGCTACGCCTCTCGCATGCGCGAAGCCAACGCGATGGACTTCGACGACCTGCTCGTCGAGGCGCATCGTCTGCTGGCCGAGCACGAAGACGTTCGGCGTGCCTATCAGGACCGTTTCCGCTACATCAGCGTGGACGAGTACCAGGACACGAACCACGCGCAGTACCGAATCACGAACCTGCTTGCGGAGTCGACGCGCAACCTGATGGTCGTCGGAGACGACGACCAGTCGATCTACTCGTGGCGGGGCGCAGACATCCGCAACATCCTCGAGTTCGAACGCGACTATCCCGAAGCGGTAATCGTGAAGCTCGAGCAGAACTACCGCTCCACGGCACGCATCCTCATCGCCGCGAACGCCGTCGTCGCCAACAACACGAATCGCAAGCCCAAGTCGCTCTACACCGAGAATGCCGAGGGCGAGAAGATCTCGAGCTATCTGGCGAGCGACGAGCGGGACGAGGCGCGATTCATCGCTGCGGAGATCGAGTCACTGACCCGCAAGGAGGATCGCCGCTACACGGACTACGCCGTCTTCTACCGCACGAACGCACAGAGCCGCGTGCTCGAGGACGCGCTGCTACGTGCGGGAGTGCCCTATCGCATCATCGGCGGGACGCGCTTCTTCGATCGCGCCGAGATCCGGGACGTAACGGCCTATCTGAAGGCGGTCGTGAACCCCGCCGACGAGATCTCGTTGAAGCGCATCATCAACACGCCGCGCCGGGGAATTGGCGACACCAGTATCGATCGCATCGAGTCCGACGCACGCCAGCGCGGGGTTTCCTTCGAAGAGGCGCTGCGCGACGCGGTTGGGAACTCGGAGCTTCAGGCACGGGCGCGGACCTCCATCAAGTCCTTCGTCGACCTGCTCTCCGAACTGCGGTCTATGGAAGGCAATCTCCGCGACGTCGTCGAAATGGTGGTCGAGAAGACGGGGTTGATCACCGCGCTGGAAGCCGAGCGCACCGAAGAGGCCACCGGGCGCGTAGAGAACATCCGCGAGTTCTTCGGAGTCGTCAGCGAGTTCTCGGAGAACCATGAAGAGCCGAGTCTGCCTGCCTTCATGGAATGGCTTGCGCTTCGCACCGACCTCGATACTCTCGATGCGGGCGACGACTACGTGACGCTCATGACCGTCCATACGGCCAAAGGGCTCGAGTTTCCGGTCGTCTTCGTAGCAGGTCTCGAAGAGTCGATCTTCCCTCACCAGAACTCGATGTTCGAGCCGGCAGGCCTTGAAGAAGAGCGGCGACTCGCCTACGTGGCGATCACGCGAGCGCGGGAGCGACTCTACCTCACGCACGCGCACTCCCGCTCGATCTACGGATCGACGCAGCACAACCCTGCCAGCCGATTCATCGGCGAGATTCCGTCCGAGCATCTCGAGGCCTCGGGTGTCGGCTCCGCGGGGATAAGCGGTACCGGGTGGGAGAAGCGCGGGGATCGCCGGGGCACTTTCGGCACGGGCGCAGGCGTTGGCGGACGCGTCTTCGGCGGAGGCCAGCCCAGGCCCGCCGGCGGAGGCGCAGGCGCCTCCAAGGCTCCCAAACCCCCGACCGAGACGTTCGAGGCGGGAGACGCCGTGGACCACAAGGCGTTCGGGCGTGGCAAGGTCGTCAAGGTCGACGGCGATGCGCTCACGATCCGTTTCGACCGCTCAGGCGAGACGAAGAAACTGCTGGTGGGTTACGCTCCCATCGTTAAGCTAAAGCAGTAGCACTATCTGAGCTCGCCGTCGCACGTCGTAGAAGGAGTCATCGGCTGTGGGACCAATCCTAGTGTTCGGCCACCGCAACCCCGATAACGACAGCATTTGCTCGGCTGTCGCGTATGCGCACCTCAAGAATCTCACTGACACTGAGAACGTCTACGTGCCCGCGCGGCTCGGCCCGGTGCCGCAGGAGACCGCCTGGGTGTTCGATCGCTTCGGGGTCTCGCTGCCCGAGCAGATCGCTCACGTGCACACCCGCGTGCGCGACGTCATGACCGAGAGCGTCATCACGATCGCTCCGGAGCTCCCGATGCTCGAGGCGGGTCGCCTCATGCGCGAGCACGACGTGCGCGCACTCCCGGTTGTTGATGCGCGGGGTGCGTTAGTCGGACTCGTGAGTCAGCGCATGCTCGCCGAGCGCTACCTGGATGAGACCGAGATCGCCGGGTTCACCCGGATGTCGGTCGCGGTGGGGCTGCTGGCGCAGGTGCTTGAGGGCGAACTGGTCGCAGGCGACCCAGGATCCCTGCTCAGCGGGAACGTGCTCATCGGCGCATCCGAGCCGGAGACGGTTCGAGCTGCTCTCAGCCCGGGGGACGTTCTGATCGTCGGCGATCGCCTCAGAACCCAGCCGATGGCGCTGGAGGCCGGTGTGTGCTGCCTCATCATCACAGCCGGAGCGCGTCCAACGCCCGGCGTGCTCGAGATGGCACGCGCCAAGGGTACGACCATCATCGTGACGCCGAAGGACTCCTACTCGGCGGCTCGTCTGGTTTCGCTCGCAAATGCGGTAGGCGACCTAATGGAAACCGACGTGCTGACCGTCGCGCCCGAGATGCTGCTGGCGGAGGCCGCCGAGGACCTGCTCGGAAGCGTCCACCGCGAGGCCGTCGTGACGGACAACGACGGCACCGTAGCGGGCATCCTCACGCGTACGAACGTCGCGAGAGGGATTCGCCGCCGTGTCGTGCTGGTCGATCACAACGAGAGCGCTCAGTCGGCTCTCGGTATCGAAGACGCTGAGGTGATCGAGATCGTCGACCACCATCGTGTCGGCGACATCGAGACGGCCGGCCCCATCCTGTTCCTGAACCTGCCGGTCGGCTCGACCGCCACGATTGTCGCGCTGCGCTACGAGGAGCTGGGCTTCGAAGTCCCGGCTCCCATCGCGGGCATCTTGCTCGCGGCGCTTCTCACCGACACCGTCATCCTCAAGTCACCCACGACCACCGAAACCGACCGGCGGATCTGCGCCAAGCTCGCCGAGCAGATCGGCGTCGATTCTCTCCAGTTCGGAATGGAGATATTCCGCTCGCGCTCGGCCGGCGTGGCCTTCTCGGCGGAGAAAGTGGTGCGAGCGGACGTCAAGGAGTATCGCGCCGGGGACGTCCTTGTCGCGATTGCGCAGTACGAGACGGTCGACTTGAGCGACCTCATGCAGCACTCGGAGGAAGTGCGCTCGGCGATGGAGGCTCTGCGAGCATCACGCGACTACGACTTGGTCGTGCTGATGGCTACCGACATCGTGCGAGAGGGGTCCGAACTCCTCGCGATCGGCAAGGTGCGCCTCGCGGAGAGGGCCTTCGGCGTGGATCTATCGGATGGGTCAGCGTGGATGCCGGGCCTGCTCTCTCGCAAGAAGCAGGTCGCGGCTCCACTGGTGCAGGCAGCCGGGTCGTGAGACGGTATCGCCCCCTGATCTGGGGAGTCGCAGTCGCGGCCCTTCTGTTCGGTGGGTTCTGGGAGCTTGCCGAGGATTTCGCCTACTCGACCGCCGTCCTGCGTTTTGACACCGAGGTGAGCGCGGCGATCCAGTCCCTGCGATCGCCTGCTCTGACCGTAGTCATGTACGTCATAACGTTTCTTGGAGGCACCGTCGTGGTGTCGGTGGCTGTCGGCGTGATCTTCGGGCTACTCTGGCGCCGCGGCCGGCGATTCGACGCGGTATATGCGGGAGTCGTGGTCATTGTGGGCGCGGTTCTGTCCACGTTCATGAAGGGGCTTTTCGACAGACCTCGGCCGCCGATCGAGAATGCGATAATCACGCTTCCCGAGTCCTTCAGCTTTCCGTCGGGCCACACGATGGGCTCTCTCTGCCTTGCCTGGGTGCTCGGTCTTATCGTGGTGACATCGACGTCTCTACCCCGAGAACGCAAGCCGTGGTTGCTTCTGCCCGTCGTCCTCTATCCCGTTCTGGTAGGCACATCTCGCGTATACCTGGGCGTACACTGGCCGAGCGACGTCTTGGCCTCGTGGCTTCTGGCCGGGGCTTGGGTCGCGCTAGCGACGGGGAGCGCTGTCGCGCTCATGCACTCGGAATGGAAGACGAGATGACGACACTCGGGCCCGGGGCGCTCTGGCCCAAGCGGCAGCCACGAGGCGGGGGTTCTTCCATCTGGGCGCGAGGTCAGGCGGGCAAGGAGCGCCGGCAGCCGGTCGAAGATGCCATCGCCCGGCTGGAAGGCGTGCGGATATTCAACGTCCTGACCGACATTTGGCATCGTCGCGGCGGTTTGACCCGCACGAACCTTCAGCATGACTCGCTTCTGTCAGAGCGGCTGACCCTGCCGATTACGGTTCTCACTCTGGATTTCGATCCGGACTTCAGAGACTCAGAGCGTCGTCTTCGCGAGGTTGGAATCATCGGCCGGGGAGTTGTCGTACGCAATCTGTACGAGGATGCGGGACTCTACGACACACCTGTCACCGGTTTCTTCGGCGAAAACGTGGAGACCGCAGACTCCGCAGCAGCACCCCTGTCGTCGATCAGGATGCTTGAAGACACAGCTTGGGAGACTGAGCGCGAAGACCGTGACGCGGACAACCGGCTGATCCGAACGTTGCGCAGCAGTGATGGCAAGCTGGTGCGTCGGGACTTTCACGACTTGGCGGGAAGAGCGCGGCGTGTCGAACTCCTCGATGCAGAGAAGGGCACCGTAGCGCGGCGGTGGATGATCGACACGCAGAACGCTGTGCGCGTGGAGACCGTTCGTAGCGACTCGGCACCCGGCAGCTGGTCGATTCGCTTCCACGGCGCTGACGGTCGCGTGGTGAGATCTTTCGACAGTCAGCGGAGTATGCACACCGAGTGGCTGGACTCCTACGCTGTGGGCTGCAAGGAATCGGTGTTTCACGTGGCTTCTGAGCGCGCACTAGTCGTCCGTGCAGTGGCGGAGATGCATTCGCCGGGCGTGGCGAAGGTG
>DATHUB010000163.1:0-13130 GCA_035462695.1 Coriobacteriia bacterium
TATCAGGATCAACGGACTTGACCCCCGCTTCGAAGCCGATCTTGAATCGCTGGACAGCGGGTACCTCCATGCCGCCAACGAATCCGACGACCTTCTGATCGTTGATGCGGTCGTCGACGTCGGTCTTGGTGGTGAGCATGCCCGCCACAACACCGGCGAGATACGCAGCTTCCTGCTCCTTGAAGTTCAGCCCGAGCGCGTTTGGCTGAGGCTCTTCGAAGAAGATGTCGATGCCGCCGAAGACGACATCAGTGGACTGCGGGGCGACCTTGATGACCGCATCGGTCATCAAGAAGCCGACGGCAAAAATCGGGTTGTAGCCCGCGTTCACCAGCTGGGTGAGATTGTTCTCGTAGTCCGTCTGCTCTTTGGACTCGAGGACCTGAATCTCACCGCCCAACTCATCCTGCGCACGCTGGAGACCGGCATACGATAGATCGTTGAACGACTTGTCTCCGAGACCTCCCACGTCTGTGACCATGGCGGCCTTGACGTCGGTCGTCGGAGTCTCTGTGGTCGTGCCCGTGGGTTCTGGCTCCTCCTGCGCACAACCGATTGCCAGCGACCCTACGAGCGCGATAGCCAGAATCAACGCAACGAGCTTGCCCGTCTTCGATCTCACGTAGATCTCCCTCCTCTATTCACGGAACGTCCCTCGGCATTCATTCTAGACCACCGGGTGAGGAAACGCCCCTGTGCCATGGACTCCTCGCACGCGTCATCTGAGCCGAGCGCGAGGGTGCGTACTGAGATATTCTTCCCGAACGTGCCTCCGGTCTACATGGGTGTAGACCTGTGTTGTGGAAATATCTGCATGGCCGAGCATCTCCTGCAGCGCACGGAGGTCCGCCCCACCCTCCAACATGTGCGTCGCGAACGAGTGCCGCAGCGTGTGCGGGTGTAGCGCGGGAAGCCCGATCCGCCCTCCGTACTCCCGAACCATTCGATGGATAGACTGCCGTGAAATCCTGCCTCCGCGAGCGTTGAGGAACAGTGCGGACTCTGCGCGCCCCACGCTCCGAACCGGCCTGAGGAATGGCCTTCCACTCGCCATGTAGGCACCTACAGCGTGTAGAGCCATCCCGGCGATCGGCACGGAGCGCTCCTTACTCCCCTTGCCGAGGACACGCAAGAAGCCATTGGAAACGTCAACGTCTCCGGTATCCAAACCGACCAGCTCGCTCACCCTAAGACCGCATCCGTACAGCGTCTCGAGCGCTGCACGGTCCCTCAGGCCGAGCGGACCGTCCGGGAATGGCTGCGAAAGGAGTCGATCGATGTCGGTCATCGAGACCACGTCCGGAAGCCGCTCAGGGACCTTCGGGAGCGGCACGCGCGCAGTCGGGTGGTTCTCCGTCACACCCTCTCTGACGAGGAACTTGTGTAGTCCCTTGACCGCGGCGACCTTTCGCTCGACGGAAGCGGGAGCGAGTCCTCGCAGTCGCAGTGCCTCTACGAAGGCCGTCACATCTTCTCGCCTTACGGAATCCACTGATTCGATGCGCCGATCATCGAGGAAGACCGCATACTCCTCGAGATCGCGAGAGTACGCACTCAGGGTATTGGGAGAAGCGCCGCGCTCGACGGCGAGATGTCCCAAGTAATCATCGATGAGCGTTCTCACGCTCCGATGATAGCCGACGGCGAAGCGGCGACAGCAAACCGCAGCATAGACAGTGGCAGCCGCCCCTTCCGGAGCGGCTGCCACGAGATCGAGAAGGTTGCGAGCTGAAGCGCTCTCGCTGAATCTAGCCGAGCAGCTCGGCCAGAGGCGTGTACTCCATGCCATGCGCATTTGCGACTGACTCGTACGTGACCTTGCCTTCAAGAACGTTGACACCCTTGGCAAGCGCCGCGTCATCGGTGACCGCCTGCTTCCACCCCTTGTTCGCGATCGCAAGACCGTAGCGCAGGGTCGCGTTGGTGAGGGCAAGCGTGGACGTGTTCGGAACAGCACCAGGCATGTTCGCTACGCCATAGTGCAGCACGTCATCAACGAAGTAGATCGGATCCGCGTGCGTTGTCGCGTGCGTGGTCTCGATGCATCCGCCCTGATCGACGGAGACGTCTACGATCACGGCACCCTTCTTCATCGTCGGGAGCATGTTGCGGGTGATCAGGAATGGCGTCTTCGCGCCGGGGAGCAGTACAGCTCCGATGACGAGATCCGCACTCTTGATGGCCTCAGCGACGTTGTGCTTGCTGGAGTACTGGGTGCGAATGCGGTTGCCCCAGATTTCGTCGAGATAGCGAAGCCTGTCCAGGCTGACATCCATGATCGTGACGTCAGCGCCCATTCCCATCGCCACGTAGGCGGCGTTGGTACCGACGACACCGCCGCCAAGCACGACTACCTTGGCCGGCAGAACGCCCGGTACGCCGCCCATTAGCACGCCGCGTCCGCCGTTCGGCTTCTGAAGCAGCGCCGCGCCCACTTGCGCTGCCATGCGGCCGGCGACTTCCGACATCGGCGCCAGCAGCGGCAGTGAGTGGTTAGGCAGCTCGACTGTCTCGTACGCTATACAGACGGCGCCCGACTTGATGAGACCTTCAGTCTGGGCGAGATCGGGAGCGAGGTGGAGATAGGTGTAGAGAATCTGCCCGGGGCGCAGGCGTGCGATCTCTGCGGCCTGGGGCTCTTTGACCTTGACGATCATGTCGGCGCGCGCGAATACCTCTTCAGCGGTTGCGACGAGTTCGGCGCCCGCAACGGCGTACTCTTCGTCAGTGAACGAGGAGCCTTCGCCTGCAGCCTTCTCGACGAGCACTGTGTGGCCGTATGCAACGAATTCGGCGACACCACCCGGCGTCAGGCCAACACGGAACTCGTTGTTCTTGATCTCCTTGGGTACTCCGACGATCACGAGCGACTCCCTTCAGGTGGTCCCGCCTGTCACAAACCTCACCAAGTGTAGCGCTGGAGCTACGGGACGCAACGGGCAAAATGCATGACCCTTGCTGGGTATTGCATACTCTCCGGGCTAGCCACGAACGAAATCGATGTACCGTGATGCAATCTCGCCTGCAGCGAACGCTGCCGCGAAGAAGGCGGGGTCATCCGAGGGTCCGCGACCCATGCTCCTGACCTCAATCCCACGTAATGACGGGGGCGCGACCGAACCCTCGGGAGACTCGACAAGACGGTGCCGTGCTGGAACGCCGCTGTCGTCAAGGGCTTCGCGTATGGCATCGGAGAATTCTGGCTGGAGCGTCGGCAAGGCGACGAGTGCCGGTGCAAGGGCGATGTGGGAGAGGGCCGAGAGAGAGTGGTGACTGACTCCTCGATGGCGCTGACGCGAGTCGGCAAAGGAGACCCTCAGGCAGAAGACGGGTGTCCCGCCGAGCGAAGACACGGCGTTCACCGCCTCACCCTGGGCGATGCCTCCGTGCCCAAACGGCGTTGCCGTTCCGACCACACCCGGGCCAATCGCCACGACCGCGACGTCGGCAGTCGCCACATGACGGGCTGCCAGAAGACCCGAATGCAGGTTCACCGCCTCGAGCATGCCGCCAAACGCCTGGCCGCATGAGATCGTGGTGTCGATAAGACCGGCCTCGACGCTGGCATGCACCACCTCGGACAGGCCAGCCGGGAGGGCGGCGCCGTCTGTCATGCAGTAGGCGATGCGCGCCTCGGGGGACGCCCGTCTGATCGCGGCGGCGACGAGCGGCACCTGGCTATGCAGGCCGCAGCACACGACAGGCATCGCGTCGATGCTCACTGCAGCGGTCATGGTGTCGTGGTGCTGGGACTCTTGGGCCTCCACCGCCACCACATCCACTTGTAAGGGCGTGTAGCGCAACTTCATTACGTGTCCCCCCGAAGGCGAGTCAAGCACGACGCCTCGGGGCGGACCGTCGCTTTCGTCGGGGATGCGGCACACGACGAAGTGCGTTCCTCCGGTGCCGAGTGCAAGGTCATCAGCCGTAGTGTTCAGCAGAACGCGGTCGCCGACGGCGCATCTGCCGGAGAGGTGGGGATAGGCCAGGGCCTCCCCGACGGTACCCTCGTCAGGCACGACGCTCAGACGCTGCACCCCTGGGCCCTCGCGGTCGATCGACGCGACCGTGCCCCACACGAGCCTCACGTTCAGTCGCCTGCAGACAGCACGAGGTGACGAGACACCTCAACGCAGAGACGCGTGAGGGCCTCGAGATCCGTCAGCGCGATTTGTTCGCTGACGCTGTGAACACCCTGCATACCGCAAGAAAGTGCAACGGTCGGGACGCCGAGCGCTGCGATGATGTTCGCATCGCTTCCGCCGCCGGTCCTCATGGTCCTCGGCTCGAGTCCGATCCTTCGACAGGCCTCGCTCACAATCGAAACGGCGGGAGCCGTCTCCTCAAGAAGGAAACCCGTGTACTCCTGCGTCCACTCGATCTCAACGCTGCCGCCGTGCTCGCTCGCGGCTTCGCGCATCGCCGCATCCATCTCACTGCGCACGACTTCGACTCTCTCGGCATCGAGCGAACGACACTCTCCCGTCAGCTCAGCGCTTCCTGCCACAACGTTGGTCGCGGTGCCGCCGGCGATCGTGCCGACGTTCGCGGTGGTCTGCTCATCCAGCCGACCGAACGGCAAGCGCGTTACAGCATCTGCAGCGATCCTGATCGCTGAAATGCCTCTTTCCGGCGCAACTCCGGCATGCGCAGCCCGTCCCTCGAAACGGGCTTTGAACGTGTAGTGCGTAGGCGCTGCGATGACGATGCCGCCCGGAGATCCGTCCGCATCCAAAACGAGACAGATATCCCCTTTCACGGCGGAGGGGTCGAGCGCCTTCGCGCCCAGAAGCCCAACCTCCTCCTGAACGGTGAACACGCATCGAATCGTGGGGCGTGATGCGCCGGATTCCGCCACACGCCGAATGCTCTCTATCGCGGCGGCGAGGCCGGCCTTGTCGTCAGCTCCTAATACCGTCTCGCCGGCCGAGAAGACGTACCCGTCTGAAATCACGGGGTCGACGCCACGCCCTGGCTCCACCGTGTCCAGATGAGCCGATAGCACTAGCGTCCCCGGTGCGTCTCCAGGCAGCTCGGCAATGAGGTTTCCGCAGTCCGAGCCGGTACGGAGCTGACTCTCGTCATATCGCACGGTGCAACCCGCCGCCTCGAGCGCGCCGGCGCAGTACCGCGCGCAAGCGGACTCCTCGCGGGATGGGCTGTCTATCTGGACGAGATCGAGGAAGGTCTGAAGCAGCCTCTCCCCTATCGCTGCGCCTTCTCCGGCGGCCGACACTAGAACGTCCTAGCGTTCTTGAACGCCACCGCGGCACCGACGAAGTCGCGGAAGAGCGGCGCCGGCCGTGTGGGACGGCTCTTGAACTCGGGGTGACCCTGATTGCCGAGGAACCACGGATGGTCAGGCAGCTCGACCATCTCTACCAGCTTGCCGTCGGGGCTCATGCCGCTGATGACGAGACCCGCTTCCACGAGGCGATCACGGTACGCGTTGTTGACTTCAAAGCGGTGGCGGTGGCGCTCGTAGATGACTTCATCGCCGTAGGCCTCGAAGCCCTTGGTCCCTGCGATCACCTTGCATGGGTAGGCGCCAAGACGCATCGTGCCGCCCATGTCTGCTACGTCGTGCTGTTCGCGCATCAAGTCGATCACGGGGTGCTCCGTCACCGGGTCGAACTCGCTGGAGTTCGCTCCGTCGAGTCCCGCAACGTGGCGAGCGAACTCGGCGACTGCGACCTGCATACCAAGACAGATCCCGAAGTAGGGCACTTTGTTCTCGCGGGCATAGCGCGCCCCGCGGATCTTGCCCTCGATGCCCCGTATGCCAAAACCGCCCGGAACCAGGATGCCGTCCATTGCGGTCAGCATCTGATCGACCTCTTCGGGAGTGATCGATTCGGCGTCGACCCAGTGCACCTTGACCTTGTGGTCGTGGAAGATGCCCGCGTGATCGAGTGCCTCGTTCACCGACAGATACGCGTCCGGAAGCTGCACGTACGTGCCCACCAAGGCGATGTTCACCTCGTCGGGCAGCGACGAAGAGTGGGCCACGAATGAGTCCCACTCGGCCATCTGGGGCTCCCCACACTCAAGCTCCATCCGGTCGATGACCATCTCGTCGAGCTGCTGAGCGCGGAGGTTCTCTGGAACCTCGTAGATCGAGGGTGCGTCGATGGCGGAGACAACGGCCTTGGGATCTACGTCGCAGAACAGCGCGATCTTGCGGCGGATGGAAGCATCGATCGGCCGATCGCTGCGACACACGATGAAGTCGGGCGTGATACCGATCGAACGCAGCTCCTTAACCGAGTGCTGCGTCGGCTTCGTCTTGAGCTCACTGGATGCGGCGATCCACGGTACGAGGGTCACATGTATGTAGCAGACGTTCTCCCGGCCCTTGTCCTTGCGCATCTGCCGGATCGCCTCGAGGAACGGCAGAGACTCGATGTCGCCGACGGTGCCGCCGACCTCGGTGATGATGACGTCGGGCTGCGTCTGCTCGGCAAGCCGGTTGATCCGTTCCTTGATCTCGTTCGTCACGTGAGGAATGACCTGCACGGTGCCGCCCAGGAAGTCACCCCTGCGCTCCTTGCCGATAAGCGTTTGATAGACGGAGCCCGCAGTGACGTTGCAGTCACGCGAGAGCGACTCGTCGATGAACCGCTCGTAGTGCCCAAGGTCGAGGTCGGTCTCACCCCCGTCGTCGGTCACGAACACCTCACCATGCTGGAAAGGGCTCATGGTGCCGGGGTCAACATTGAGGTACGGATCCAACTTCTGGATCGTAACCTTCAGCCCACGCGACTTGAGCAGCCTGCCCAGCGATGCGGCTGTGATGCCCTTGCCGAGCGATGAAACGACGCCCCCGGTCACAAAGATGTGCTTGGCCATGTGCCCCTATCAGCTCCCTTTCGAGTTAGCGATCATCCCCGAGACGATTCTACTCGGGGTTTCTTTCCGATGTCGTACTTCGTTCGGCCCCATCTGCACTCAAGCCGTCTGTCTCGCGACCGATCATGTCGAGGCGCGTGAGAAAGGGTGACCGCTCGATCAGCCTGGTGAAGGACACCCGCTCGCTGGCGGCGTTCAACGCGAGCATGGCCGCGAGGTATAGAAGCATCCCCCATATCGGGAGTCCAGCGACCAACAGCATTCCCGCGACCGCACCCGCGGCGTTCGCGCCCGCGTCACCGAGCATGCCACGCTCGCCGAGGTCGTAGCGCCACACCGCGAAGACAGGCCCCATCACGAACAGCAGAAGGGTCAACGCGTCGACGAGCGACGTCAAGGGCTCGGGGTCGACGATCGATCCAAGCCCGAGGACCACGCTCGCCACACCCAGAACACCGAGGAGACTGTAGACCTTCAAAGCCCGTCCCGGTCGCAGATCGGTGAGGTTCACGAAGTTGGCGGTGAGGGCGATAGCGGCTCCCGCAGGCAAGGCGAGCGCGAGTTGAAGCGGCAGTTGATCGGACCAGCCGCCTGCGCTGGCGATGACGGCCGCGACCACGTACGAAGCCGCAGCGATGCCGAACAGCTTGAGTCCACCAGTAGTCAGGCGGCCCTTCGACAGCGCGCGCAGATGCCCCTTGAAGCCTCGATCCGCACCAGTACCGTACGCGTCGTCGACGATCCCCAAAGTGAAGGCGACCAGCGCAAGAGGTCCGGCGAGAGTGAGTACTGGGAGAATCGATGACTCCTCGGCAGCTATCACACCCCCTACGATTGCCGCACCTGCCCAGAGCAGCCAGGCAACACCGAGGCCCGCAAAGACCTGGCGGCCCCGATAGTTCTCAGCGGTTCGTCCTTTCGACAGAGAGGGAACGAGCATCCGCATGCCGAGATAGGGCAGGCCGACGCCAAGGGCGAGCCCCGATCCGATTGCGAGAACGGCGTTCATTCCATTTCCCGGGTCTCGTCGCCTTCATCGGTCGAGGAAAGGGACGATCCCGTGCTGGCGATACGGGACAACATCAGCCAGGACAGAGCAACGCCAACGTAGAAGACCTCTAGTGCAGGTATGACGATGCCCGAGTCCTCCGTGAAGTAGGCCACGAGGCCTGCGACGAGGGAGACAGTGATGGCGTCGGCGAAGTTTGGGTTGTCGGTGAGCGTTTGGGCGAAGTCCCCTTGCGGGCGCCAGCGCATGAAGCCGAGAAACGCAAGTGTGGCGACGAGTATGTAGGCCCAGTTCGTTCGCGTCAGCACGCGCGCGTTGGTTTCGGCCTTCCGGACGATGATCGTCCACAACTCACCCAGACCGCCCTGATCTGCCGAACTGAGCGCCCGCGCCAGGTGAGTCTGCTGACCCCCGCCGAGAAGGTCTATGGCGGCAAACGCCGCAATGACTACCACGACGGCAAGCGCCAGCCAGAAGACGAGTCGCCACGAGACGTGGTGATCGTTCATAAGCACCCATGCGAGACCGAATCCCACGACACCCCAGATCGCCACACCAATGTTGGCGCCCCAGAACGGCGCCGCAGAAGTGAAGACGACGACCACTCCGAGCACCGGTAGGCCGAACCGTTTGGCGATGGCCACACCGCGGCTCGCCGGCCACTGGTCGAACAGGAGCGCAATGCCTACCACCGCGGCACCGAAGATGATCGCAGCGGCCTCGTTGCCCATGCCGTAGAAGCGCGCTGCAAGCAGCGGAGAGTAGCCGAAGAAGTTCGTGAAGGATGCGGGAGCACCAAGCCACTGGTCGATAACCACGACAGCGACCGTCCCGAGCGATAGCACCGCGACCGGCACGCGCATTGGCGTCTTCCACCACACCCAGAGTCCAGATATCCACACGACGAAGGCGGTGGCTATCAGACCCGCGACAGCCATCGATGCGCTCGTTGGATTAGGCATCCACACGAACATCAGCCAAGACGACACCGGTACCCCGAGAACGAGGAGCAGGCCGGCCTTCAGGGCTCGCATCCAGAAGAGACAGGCTCTTCTCGACCAAGCGTGCGAACGGACCAGCACGAATGCGGCGAGGACGAGGACGAGGACGGTGAAGCCTACAAACGCATTCACGACCCCAGGTTTGGCGGCATCAATCGCGACCGCCTCATCATTGAGACTGGCAAGCGTCGCGAGCCGGAGGCTCAGACTCTGCTCGGAAGGGTTTGAGTCCATCGCGACGCCCAACATCTGCACGGGCTGCTCAACGCCGAGCACCTTGAGAACAGTGGCGGACACATCTAGGTTCGTGACGAGTCCAGTTCGCTGCGTCGAGCTAGACGTGAGGTAACCGTCGAAGCCTTCGCCCGACACGACGATCGGCCCGAGGCCCTCCGCATCCCCCTGCTCGGGGTCACCCGTCGACGTCGACGCAACAATGATCGTCGCGCCCTCAAACCTGTCCGACGCCATGCGGACAACCGTGTCTAGGGCTGTAAGTCCGCGAAGCCGATGCTCGTCCGATATCTCATCGGTGACTTGGCTTCTGAACTTCGTCGCACGATAAGTATCGCCCGGATCGAGCACGATGAGTTCAGGACCGTCGATGCGATCCCCGTCGGCCTCGACCCGCTCGAGTGCACGGTCGAATCGCTCCAGATCCGTCTCAATACCGAAAGGCGCGTACGGCGCCTCCGTCAGAAGTCTGGTAGACACGTCCCCGAAGGGAACAAGCCCCTTCTCGTCCATCGCGGCGAGCGCGGCGGGACGCACCTTGCGTTGCTCGCCGGTCACGTATCCCACGTCGGAGTTGCCAATTGCCGCCGAAGAGCCGCCGGCATCCAGGACCGCCTGCCCGAGCGTGCCGAGCACGATGTCATAGGAGCGCTCGGCATTCCTCCGTGCGGTCGCGGGCAGGCCAAGGAACACGATTCGATTCTCTCCGACCCGCGCGCCCGTGGAGCGCCGGAAGGCCTCCGCCGCAGTGCCAACCTCGTAGCGCTCACCGACGGAGTAAGCTGCCGCGCCCTGTGGGTCCTGAACGGCCCATGCGCCAGCCGATATGCTCAGTGCCGCTTCGACCGGAGATCCCTTGTCGCCGCTTTCGCGTCCGCGGCTGCGGGCGTTCACGGCACCGACAGCGCCGTTCTCGGCAAGCGACCAGATGGTGGGTGTCGAGGTGGGCGTCACGTCCGACCACGTGAGGTAGGGCGCGAGTACGAGGACGACGCGATCGCTCGTGGGGGCTTGCGCCGGAGCGGGGGAAGGGAGGGCGAGCCACGCCGCGGCACAGGCGGCGAGGAGCGCTGCTGTCGCGAAGACTCGTCTCATCCGGGTTCATGATAGCGGAAGAGTCCGAGTCGGGCGTTGACGGGCAGGTGACGTTCCCGAGCACCACGATGAGAGGGCAACTGCCTCAGGTACACTTGTTTCGGCCCGGGGCGCAGCCCGATTCGGCGCTGCCGCACTTCTCGACAGGAAGGACCCGACCATCAGCCAGCCCTCCATCGCGCGCTCGACCGCGACCATGTCGGTTGCCACGGCCCTGTCCAGGGTGACTGGATTCGCGCGTACGTGGGCAACAGCCCTTGCGCTCGGCACGGCGCCCATCGCCGCGGCCTACAGTGTCGCCAACAACATTCCCAACATGATATTCGAGCTTGTCGCGGGCGGGATTCTCTCGGCGCTTTTCATTCCGACCTACTTGGAGGTGCTCGCTCAGCGCGGCGAGGACGATGCGTGGCGCTTCGCGAGCCATGTGTTCAACCTTGCGGTCTTGGCCCTCGGCGTCGTGGCTGTGGTTGGAATCGTGTTGCCGCAGCCCTTCATCTGGACCCAGACCTTCAGGCTGCCGCCGGAGGGCGCCTCGGGCGTCCGTGAGCTAGCCGAGTTCTTCTTCCGGTTCTTCGCTATACAGGTGGTCTTCTACGGCGGGGGCATGGTCATCCAAGGCCTCCTCAATGCCCACAGGCGCTACCTTTGGCCGGCACTCGGACCGGTCTTCAACAACCTGGTCGTCATCACGACCATGTTCCTGGTGGCGCCAGCGGCACTCGGCACCAACACGGTGAATGGCCTGGTCGTGCTCGCCGTCGGCACGACGCTCGGTGTGGTAGCGATGTTCGCGGTGATGGTTCCCGACCTGCTTAAGACCGGTGTTCGCTGGCGGCCTGAACTCGGGCTCAAAGACCCGTACGTCAGGCGCATGCTGGTTCTCGCACTGCCCACGCTGCTCTACGTGGCCACCAACTTGGTCGCGGTCTCGTTTCGAAACGCCTCGGCCTTCGCCGTGTCGGAGAACGGCCCGGCCATCGTCATGTACGCGTGGAACTTCTACCAGCTGCCTTACGGCGTCCTTGGCGTCGCGCTGGCCACCGCGGTCTTCACCGAACTCTCGGAATCCGCCGGCAAACGGGACATGGGGGCCTTCAAGGGCAACTTCACACTTGGGCTGCGCACCACGTGCGTTCTCATGCTCCCCTCGGCGGCGGCGCTGATCGCTCTCGCAACGCCGCTCGTCTCGTTGTACCGAGTGGGCGCGTTCACTGCCGATTCGGTGGCTCCCGTGGCCGACGTGCTGCGGCTGTGGGGTTTCGCGCTAGTGCCTTTCGCCGCCATGATGTTCGTCTTGAGGTCCTTCTACTCGCTCAAGGACACGCAGACGCCGGCGTTCGCCAATTTGGCGCTCACATCGGTTCAGATCGGGCTGTACTGGACACTCACGACGGGCGTAGCCGGCTGGGTCGGTCTCGGCATCAACGGCATTCCCATCGCGGACGCCGTCTTCTACTCGCTCATGCTAGTGACTCTGCTCTTCCTGTTGCGTCGGAAGATCGGCGGCCTTGACCTGCGCGCCGTCTCCACCACCTTCGGGAAGATGTTGATAGCATCACTGTTCGCCGGCGCAGCAGCATACGGCGTTACCGTCTTGATCGATCCGCTGGTCACAAGCGTGATCGGAAGCTTGATGCAGGTGCTGCTCGGCGGAGTCGTATGTTTCGGCGTGGCACTGGTGGTTGGCCGCCTTCTGGGGGTCAGTGAAGTCGCATCTGTGACGTCGATGGTGCGGCGCGCACTCTCCAGGTTCTCCTCCAGATAGGAAGTCAAGTGGACATCGCAGTTCTCATCCCCGCCCATGAAGAGGCCGAGCGAATCGGTTTGACGGTGGCTGCAGCGCTCGAGATCCCCGGTGTCACCCGGGTGGTCGTGGTCGACGACGGATCTCGTGATGACACGGCCGACCGGGCTGAGGCCGCCGGCGCGAAGGCCGTGCGGCTCGTCTTCAATGTGGGAAAGGGCACCGCGATGGAGGCAGGTGCCTCCCGAGTGTCGAACGCCGACATCGTGCTCATGCTCGACGGCGACCTTGCCGAGACGGCTGGCCAGGCAGCGGTGTTGCTCGCACCGGTACTCGACGGCGAAGCCGACATGAGTGTCGCCGCATTCCCCCGCCCGACTGGAAAGGCGGGTTTCGGCCTCGTCAAAAGGCTTGCGAGGTTCGGCATATCCAAGATGGGCGGCGGCTTTGATGCGACCGCTCCGCTTTCGGGTCAAAGGGCGATGACCGGGGCGTGCTTCGAAGCGGTGCGTCCGTTTGCCAGCGGTTACGGCGTTGAAGTCGCGCTCACGGTACGTGCGCTCCGCCAAGGCTTTCGCATCGTCGAGGTGCCCACGACCATGGCGCACGCGGCCACGGGACGCGACCTGAAGGGCTTCGTTCATCGCGGCAAGCAGTTCGTCCACGTCTCGATCGCCCTGACGCGTCTCGCCTTCGAGAAGACCCCGCCAGCCGCTAACCGAGGCTGACCGGCGGTATCGACGGCGGGATCACATGCGCCCTACGGGATGACGATGGGCGGGAACAGCGCATCCGCTGCCTGCGCTGTTCCGTAGTAGCCGGTGCTCGGCTCGCCAAGCAGCGCGACAAGCGTGTAGCGACCGATCTCGGTTCCGAGTGTGTCGAATGCCGCGACATCCTCGCCAGCTGCTGCCGCCGCGACGCCGGTGTCAATGACAGGTGTCTGAGCAGCAACAGACGGAGTGAGCGCGTCCTTCGCGGCAATGGCCAGCTGCAGCCCTGCGCCATCCGGCTCACCCTCCACCGCAGCCAAGTCCACAAGGCCCGCCGCCTGAGTGGCTTCCGGCAGGTCTGAGACACTGATGATTCCTGCATCGGTAAGAGCGTTGGTGAGTGTGCGATCGCCGCCAGGGCCGAACCATTCAGCTGCCAATGCAGCCGCTATGCTCTCCAGCGGCATTGCGGCATCCGGGGC
>DATHUB010000164.1:0-2324 GCA_035462695.1 Coriobacteriia bacterium
TCGACGCGCCGAATCGTGTCCCGTGTGGGTTCAGGACGCCTTTTGGCTTCGAAAAGACGCCGTTCGACACCGTTGGGCGACCTTTCATCCACAATGCTTGACACGCTAGGTATGATACTTCGCGGTGCCTAGACGCGAGAGAGCGCCGGGCCGTATGGAGAGGTCTTGCCAGTGTCATCGCAGTACGACGTCATCATCGTAGGAGCCGGCCCCGCCGGCATCTTTGCCGCACTCGAACTGACCAAGAGCGGCGTGAGCAATATCCTCATGGTCGAAAAGGGCCACGCCATCTCGAAACGGCACTGCCCGGCTCGGCAGACCGCCTGCATCTCGTGCAAGACGTGCGCGATCATGACCGGGTGGGGCGGAGCGGGCGCGTTCTCGGATGGAAAGCTCACTCTCACCACGGAAGTGGGCGGTTGGCTGCCGGACTACGTCGAGCACGAGGCCCTCCAAGAACTCATCGACTACAGCGACAAGATATGGCTCGAATTCGGAGCGACTACCGAGATTCACGGTCCAGACGCAGAGACCGCGGATCGGCTGACCCGCGAGGCGACGCTTGCCGGGATGAAGCTCGTACCGATGGACATTCGCCACCTGGGCACCGATCGCTCGCCGCAGGTACTGGACGCGATGCGCGTGGCACTCGAGCAGCGCGGGGTGACGGTCCGCACCGAGACTGCCGCAGTGCGAATCGTCGTCGAAGAGGGCCGTGTTACCGGCGTGGAGCTGTCGAGCGGCGAGACCGCGTCAGCGCCGTCGATTATCGCGGCCCCTGGACGCGAAGGCGCGGACTGGCTTGCCGAGCAGGCCACCGCGCTCGGCATCAAGCTCACGAACAACGCCGTCGATATCGGCGTGCGGATCGAGTGTCCCGCCGCCGTCATGGAGCCTCTCACCGAGCCTCTCTACGAGGCCAAGCTGATCTACCACACGCCCACCTTCGGCGACACGGTACGCACCTTCTGCATGAACCCGTACGGGGAGGTCACTACCGAGAGCTACGGCGACGTCATCACGGTGAACGGGCACAGCTACGCCGAGAAGCGCACCGGATACACGAACTTCGCCGTCCTCGTGAGCCAGCGCTTCACCGAGCCCTTCCGCGACCCGATCGCCTACGGGCGCTCGATCGCGAAGCTGGCGAACCTGCTCGCCGACGGCATCCTCGTCCAGCGCTACAGCGACCTCAAGAAGGGTCGCCGCTCCACTCCGGAGCGCATCGCCCAAGGACTCGCCAAGCCCACTCTCGGCTCCGCCACACCCGGAGACTTGTCGGCCGTGCTCCCGTACCGCCATCTCACGGACCTTATCGAGTTCATCGAAGCGCTCGACACGCTCGCGCCGGGCATCGCTGGTCCGAGCACGCTCATGTACGGCGTCGAAGTGAAGTTCTACTCGTCGCGGGTGGAGGTCGGCCGAGACATGCAGACGCACGTCGGAGGCCTCTATGCGATCGGTGACGGTGCAGGCATGACACGCGGCCTCGTCCAAGCCGGGGCGAGCGGCGTGCTCGCTGCGCGAAGCATCCTCGGCGGTAGGAGCGAGGCAATCAGCGCCTAAAGCGCCGGCGGCTTGTCCCAGCCCATGACGCGCAGAACGGCGTCCGCAATCGCCTCGTCGGGCTCGTCGCCGAGAACCAAAGAGCTCGCGAAGTAGCCCACGAAGAGCGCCATCAACGCGCGCACTCGGGACTGCCGCGTCGCGTCGGCATCCGTGACCGCGAACGCGACATCGAGCTCGGCGGCCTTCTCGGCGAGCCTCTGCCGCATCGGATCGACGATCAAGCGCCGGAACTCCTCAAGGAAGGTCGGGTTGTGGGAGGCCGCCGACAGGACCGTGCGCAGCACCGGGCCGTAGAACCTGACGGCTCGACGGCGGTCCGCGAACGCTGCGATGAGCTGCGAGCGAAGCCCCTCGGGGTGCATCGCATCGACGAGGCCCGTCGCCTCGTCCCGCACGCGTCCGGCCGCGACCCGCATGAGAGCGAGGAAGAGCGCCTCCTTTCCGGGGAAGTGGCGGTAGAGCCCGGGTTCGGTGACGCCAACGCGAACGGCGATGTCGCGCATCGATCCGCCCTCGTAACCGCGCTCGGCGAAGACACCCGCCGCGGCGCCGAGGATCTCGCCCTTCCGGCCCGGCTCGAGCCCGGCGACCAATGCGGTCAGCTCCTCGGACGCCGGCTGAGCTGAGCTGTCGCGGCCTTCTCGGGGAATCATGGCAGTTGCTCCTCTTTCGCTCGCTCTCGTGAGACGAGATGCACGAAGACGTCCTCAACCGTCGGCTCCACGCGCCGGTAGCTCTGTACGTCCAATCCCTCT
>DATHUB010000165.1:0-2306 GCA_035462695.1 Coriobacteriia bacterium
GAGTTCCTCGACGGCGACGAACTCACGGTCGATCAGTTCGCACACCGCATCGCCTTCAACTGCATCCCGCACATCGACGTCTTCCTCGACGACGGCTCCACCAAAGAGGAGTGGAAGATGGTCGTCGAGACGAAGAAGATCATGCACGCGCCCGAGATCGAAGTGCTGGCGACGTGCGTGCGTGTGCCGGTGCTGAGGTGCCACTCCGAGTCGGTAACGGTGGAGTTCGCCGCTCCGCTCTCGCTTGAGGCGGCTCGCACCGCGCTCGAGGGCGCGCCCGGTATCACGGTCCTGGACGCACCCGGCGAGGGTGTGTACCCCATGCCCGCGATGCTTGAGGGCACGGATGACACGTACGTTGGGCGCCTTCGGGTAGACCCGACCGTGGAGAACGGGATTACCATGTGGGTGGTTGCGGATCAGCTTCGCAAGGGGGCGGCGCTTAACGCGGTGCAGATCGCGGAAGCGCTGATAGGCTCGAGCAGGTAGGGAGTAGACGCGCTCGTTGGGTGCGTCGGCGACGTGGAGGACATGATGGCAGAGAACGGTGCGAAGATCCTGATCGTTGAGGACGACGCGACAATCGGCCGGTTCGTGGAGCTGGAGCTCGAACATGCGGGCTACTCGGTCTCGCGCTTCGGCGATGGTGAGGCGGCCCTCGGGGCCGTTGCCGATGTTCGGCCGGACCTTGTCTTGCTCGATCTCATGTTGCCCGGAATCGACGGCCTTGAGGTTGCACGGACGTTGCGCTCGCGTGAGTTCAACATGCCCATCCTCATGCTCACTGCCCGCTCGCAGACGCAAGACGTCGTCACCGGTTTCGACGCAGGGGCCGACGACTACTTGCGCAAGCCGTTCGAGATCTCCGAGCTACTCTCGCGCGTCCGCGCCCTTCTGAAGCGCGTCGAGCACGAGAAGCCCGTGGCGCAGTACCGCGCGGGCAACATCGAAATCGACCCCGCGTCGCGAAGTGTCTTGATCGATGCCAAGCCCGTGAACTTCACCGCCAAGGAGTACGACCTCCTCGAGTACTTTGTGACGAACGCCGGCCGGGTCATCAGCCGTGACGAGATCCTGGAGTCGGTGTGGGGCGGCCAACACACATCGGACAGCAACGTCATCGAGGTCTTCGTCTGTCATCTGCGCAACAAGATCGGCGATAACGACAACCAGATCATCAGGACCATTCGGGGCGTGGGTTACTTCTTCTCGAGGACGTAGATGCATCGCCTTTCGCTGCGTGGCTGGCTGCTTATCGTCTCGGTGCTCTTCGCCGTGCTCGTCGTTGGCGGCATTTCGCTGACCACCTACGTCATCGTCTCGGACGGGATGCAGGTAGTGGCCTACGACACCACCCAGCGGGTAGCAGATGCTGCGGTTGTCGGCCTGCGAGGCGCGGTCGAGAACGTCGAGCGCGGCATGCGGGTCGAAGGGCTCCAAGGGGACCAAGCAAGTGAAGTGGGTCTGCGCAGGCTGACCGAAGCGCTCCCGCCGCTGCTCGGAGGTGCGGGCCTCTCGGAAGCCGAATTCGCCCTGTACAGCTCCGAGGGGCCGGAGGTTCTGTGGTCCTCGAGCGATGAGGCCATCCACGCCGCTCAGCTGAGCCGGCGGGCCGAAGCCGCCAGAACGGGCGTATCCACCTACTCGACCATTCGCCGAGACGATCTCTTCTCCGGCCTCATCAACGACGCCGAACTCGGGGTGACCGTTGTCCACGAGCCGGTCGAGCTGCCGGGCGGAGGCAACGGTGTCTTGGACGTCACCTACCTTCCGTCGAACGAGCAGAAGGTCATCGACGCAATCAGGCTGCCGATGGCGATTCTCGCGGTCTCAGCGATGCTCATCATGGTCGTGCTCATGCAGACGTCGATGGCGTGGGTTCTGAACCTCGTCGACGACCTCCGCAAAGCGGCGGACTCGATAGATGCCGGACGCCTCGACGAGCGCTTGCCGGGCGAGTCGGAGAACGAGATCGGTGAGCTCGCCCAGTCGATCAACCGACTTATCGAGCGCCTGCAGAGGCGCTCCGAGGCGCAAGGGAGATTCGTCGCCGACGCCTCGCACGAGCTCGCGACGCCCGTAGCCGGCATCCGCGGCTACACGAGCATTCTCAGGGCATGGGGTGGCGAGGACGAGAAAGTGCGCGAGGAGGCGATCGACGCCATCGACCGCGAGTCTCGCCGAATGGCCCGGCTCTCGAGCGACCTGCTCAACCTGCTGCACGCCGACCAAGGGCTCGTGCTGAAGAGCGAGCGGCTCGACCTCAACGTGCTCGTGCGCGAGCGGCTCGCGACCACGGCCAGCCG
>DATHUB010000166.1:0-2663 GCA_035462695.1 Coriobacteriia bacterium
TATTGGAGCAGGCGGGCAGACGATCCGGGTGTTCGACCGGCACGGCATCATTCGCATCGGGGACCACGTTGGCCCATCCCCTTTCGTGCGCTGGTAGACTGGCGTGCCTTGCCAAGGTCAAGAGTAGGGTCAAGGACCGACAAGGACGCCGATATCAATGAATACCCACTCACGTGTGGCGGCAAGGCGACAGGGGCCAAGCCCAGACGAGGGGAAACTGGGGAATCAGTTCCTCGGGAGCCCCGTCCCGCGTGAGTGGCACAGATTTGGAGCCTGCATGAAGCGCAGCAAGACCGTGATGGGCAAGCAGTTCGAGTATTCGGGTTCGCTCTCCGATGGAATCAGCGTTCACTTCGGCGATGCCGGAGCGGACTGGTTCATCCCGCCGGAGATCATCCAGGTCATCAAGGATGAGATTGCGAAGAGAAGTCCGGTTCTCATGGGCGCCAGCCGAAGGCCCCTTCTCAAAGACAGCGTCGGAGAGACCCTGTATAGAAACCACGGATTCTCGCCGCAGGCGATGACCTATGTGTTGCCGTTGCTCGTCGAGTCAGGCTATTGCACCGTCTCGCCCACGAGGCCATTTCTGATTCAGCTTACGAAGTGAGCTGAAGTCGTTCCCAGCGTTTGCCCTTGACCACCTGCGGTGCTAGTATCTGCTCTCGCGCACGCGGGTGTGGCGGAATGGCAGACGCGCATGGTTCAGGTCCATGTGGGGGCAACCCCGTGGAGGTTCAACTCCTCTCACCCGCACCACACGAAAGAACAACAGCCTCGTCCATCAGGACGGGGCTGTTTGCATTAGGGAGGATCTTCCAGCTTCTCTGTGGGTCTTCTCATCTTGCCTCCTTGGGCATGCAGCTCGCACAAGTGGCTTCCAACGCAAGCGGCACGAGGGGAGGCGGCACGCCGCCTCGACTCCCTGAGGACGCAATTTACGGAGGTAACGTATGAGGAAAGTCAGGATGGGTGCGCTGGTCGCGGTCGCTGCCGTCGGGTTATCGGCAACGTTCGTATCCCAGGCCGGCGCATTCCCTTCAAGGACATCGCCGTGCGCAGGTTGCCACGACGGTGCCAACATCCCGATCACGGCAACTGCCACGTCCAACAACGGTGCGAATGCCACGTACAACCTGAGCGCACCCGGCGCTGACTACATCGCTGTCTTCAACGGCAGCACAAAGGTGACTCAGATCACGGGCTCAAGCGGTTCGATCACCGTCGCCACAGGCAACACGTACACGCTGAACTCCGTTGCCGGCCCGAGCACGTCTGACGGTCTAGGCACGTTGTCGATCAGCCCCGCAGGGGCTCCGGCCGACACGACGGCGCCCGTCACCACGTCCAATGCTGCGGCCTCTTACGTTTCGATGGCCGCCATCGCCCTTTCGGCAACGGACGCGGGCTCCGGCGTGGCCGCCACCTACTACAAGCTCGACGGTGGCGCACAGGTCGCCGGCACCGCAGTGGTCACGAGCGCCCTTGGCTCCCACACCCTGCAGTTCTGGTCGGTCGACAAGGCCGGCAACATCGAGGCCGCCAAGACCGCGAACTTCACGGTCACCGCTCCGGTGCCTGAGCCGCCCAGCAGCGGGCTCACCACCTCGACGGTGTCGATCAAGTCCAGCAACTGGCGCATCTCGCGCAATCGCAGCGCCACGCTCTCCGGTGAGCTTACGCCGGCCAGCGGTGGTGAGGTCGTCGCCCTGTACGTGATGAAGCCGGGCTCGAACGAGTGGCAGCTGTTGTCCACGCGCAACACGAACCTGCTGAACGACCGCGACGATGACGAATATGATGACGACGATGACGAGCGCGAGTACTCGATCGACGCCGTCACCCAGAGCGCCGAGGCCTCTTGGTCATATCGCTTCTCGAGCAGAACCCGCGGGACCTACCAATTCCAGGTCAGGTTCGCCGGTGACGCCGACAGCACGGCCGCCGTCTCTCGCACCGTGAGCATCTCGGTCCGCTAGTACATTCAAATCCTCTCACCCGCAGTGACTAAGCAGGGCGTTCCCTCTGGGGGGCGCCCTGCTGCTGTTCGGGTAGTCTGAAAGCGCTGACAACCCTGCGTGTGATGCCGAGGAGGTAGGAGTGCGCCCGCGTTGGAGGAAGGTCGTTCGAGACCTGCTCGCACACAAGACGCGCACGGTCCTCGTAGTCCTGTCGATCGCGGTCGGAATCTTCGCCGTCGCGGTGATGATGGGCGGCCGAGGCATCCTCATCCGTGCTCTCGACCAGGGCTTCCCGGCCACACAGCCGCCGACCGTCACCTACATCACCTCGCCAGCCGATGACGCATTCGTGTCGTCGGTCGCGCGTGAGCCGGACGTCTCGGAAGCGCAGGGCCGCAGAAGCGCGTCGATGAACTACCGAGTCGACGGCGGACCCTGGAAGAACATCACCATTGAAGCCGTCAAGGACTACGACGACATAAAGGTGAGCCAGCTTGACGAGCCGAGCATCCGTAGGTGGCCCAGTCGAGGCGAGATCCTTATCGAGACGGGCTCGCTCGACTTCTCTGGCCTCGAGCCGGGCGACCAGATCGAGCTAGAAACCACCGCCGGGCAGCGGCCCCTCCTGACTGTGGTCGGAAGCGTGCACGACCTGAACGCCGCCATCCCAATGATGACCGGCCGCTCGGTCGGTTTCGTCAGCTG
>DATHUB010000167.1:0-2960 GCA_035462695.1 Coriobacteriia bacterium
CCCGGATAGGGTCCCATGGACTTCGGCGTCACTTGACGAAGGTCGACCTGCGACTTGGCGAACTCGATCTTGCGGTGTTCGTAGACGAACCGGAAGACGTCCTGCCGGAAACGCAGAGCCTCGCTCACACGCTCGGGCGGCAGGTGCATCACCTTCCACTCGTCGTCGATGAACACGTCCCCGCCGTGCATGCGGACGTTGATGACGTAGTCCATGTCCTCGCCACGAGTCACCCATGGATCGAAGCTGACGGAGGTGTACATGTCGCGGTGGATAGCCATGCACCCGCCGAAGGCGATCTTCGCGCGCTGAATGCGCGGCGGCTTGAGCACTACATCGAGTGCCGCGTTGAAAGCGTCGCGCTGACGCCAGAACATGTCGGCCCAGCGAGGTGCGTCGTGTCGCTGCCAGCGCCCCTTGTCGTCGACGTAGTAGCCCGTTTTGGCGAGTAGCGGAGTGCCGTCTTGCAGCACCTCGCCGACGCCGTACAGCGCGGTCGTGAGGAAGTCGGCGTCGAGAACCACCTCGTCGTCGTCGAGGAAGACCACTGTGTCGTGGGCGAGAACGGCCGCGGCGATCAAGCCGGCGTTTCGCACGGCGCCGTACCCGGTCAGAGTGACGCCCTCGATCATGTCGGGAAACTCGAGCTGCTCGAGGCGACGGTGCAGCGAGCCCATCTCGGCGGGCCCAAAGACGAACGCGTCGATGTCGGGATACTCGTCAACGATCTCGCGGACACGGTCTTCGGCCTGGTTGGCGATGGCCGGGTCGGTCACGGCAACGATCACGACGACCCGGCCGAGTCCTCGGACGCCGCGAAGTGACTCGAGGCATTGCGCCAGCGAACCGACCTCGTTCAGCGGCGTTGGGTGGTCGTAAATAGCAGCCATCTCATCGATAGTTGAGCGACCGCGGCTGCTACGGCGACGGGTCCAGAAGGTCGGGATTACGACGACAGGTTCCACGGGCTGTGTTCTCCCGGCATAGGTTTCGGTTGGAGGCGACGTGAGCCGCCGCACCCATGATAACCGAGCACGCCGTCCGGAGGGCTAACGGTCGATAGTGGGTGGCTTTCCCTCGGCCTCCGAGGCAAGCGTCGGCTCTTCGACGCTGCTCTCGGCTTCCCGGTGCGTGTGCAGCGCACTCCCTCCGATCTTGTCCGGGATGACCATGCACCGTTCAAGCGATTCCTCGATGACCCGGTACGGTCTGGTTCCGATGAAGAGCTCGTTGCAGATCAGCGCCGATGGCGTCGCCGAGATGCCCATGCTCAGCGCCAGATGGAAGAAGCGGTGTATGCGATCGTCGAAGCGCCCTTCGTCCCACGCGAGCTGAACATCGTCGATGTCGAATGCGTGGTCCTCGGCGATCTTGAGGAGCACGTCGCGTTCCCCGATGTTTTCCGACCGGCCGCTGTACGCTTCGAAGATGGCCTCGTGAATCGCTTCGTGCGCCTCCGGACCCTGGTCGCGCCCATACTCGCCGAGCGAGAGCGCGAGGTGCGTGTTCGGCACGAACTCCGGGAACGTCAGCGTCAGGCCGCTTTCGTGCGCCATGCGCTGCATATGCTCCTTGACCCGCTCCGAGTGACCACCCAGCTGGTCGACCGGTACGCCCTCGGGTGCGAGTTCCGGACGCAGCTCGAAGGGCACGATGAAGAGCTCCGCTCCGTGCTCGGCGCGGAGCCGCTTGAACCGAGGCCAGTCGAGATAACAGAACTGGCATGCGTAGTCGAAGAAGACCAGTACCCGCGGCACCATGGCGGTGGGTGGCGCCTCTACTTGCTGCATATGATTTCCTCCCGGCTCGCCTTCGAGGTTCCTACCCCACTAGGATGCCAAGGGCGCCACTCGCCGCGATTCAGCGCTACCTTCGCTCCGTGCGACCGGAAGCAACCCCGCTCACAACGACGCCGAGATCGGTTCCGCACGACACACACCGTCCATCGTCCGCGATGCGCGATGCGGACAACGAGAATCCCCGCCGCTCGATTGCTCTCGCGCCGCATGACGGGCAGACAGTGTCCTCGCCTCCGGGCACGGACACGTTTCCCAGGAACACAAAGCTCAACCCCGCTTCGATGCCGATCTCACGCGCTCGCTCCAAGGTCTCGACGGGGGTGGGAGGCAAGTGGCTGAACTCGAGATAGGGTATGAACCGCGTCACGTGCCAAGGGGTCTCGGGCCCGAGCGCTGAGACGATCCACTCGGCGATCGAGCGCAGCTCCTCTTCCGAGTCGTTGATCGTCGGAACGATGTTCGTCACGCACTCGACGTGCATCCCATGCACGTTCTTCGCGCGCTCCGCCTGTTCTCGCACGGCCTCCGCGTGGGGCACCTTGCACAGCCGCTTGAACGAGGCCTCCGAGAAGCCCTTGATGTCGACACGCCAAGCGTCGATGACCTCGGCGAACAGGTCGAGCCCCTCGGCGGTCACGTAACCGTTCGTGACCATCACCGTATAGAGCCCACGCGCCTTCGCGGCCCTCGACGCGTCCAACACCCACTCCAGCCAGATGATCGGCTCGTTGTAGGTGAAGGCCACGCCTTCGGCCCCGTAGCGCTCAGCCATCTCAGTGACGGCACCCGGATCCACCTCGTGAAGGCCTACGCTGCCGTCGTCGCCTTTCGGCCGGGAGATCTGCCAGTTCTGGCAGTGCCCGCAGCGCATCGTGCAGCCGACGGAGCCGAACGAGAGAACGACGGAGCCGGGGTGGAAGTGGAAGAGGGGCTTCTTCTCGATGGGGTCCGCGGCGACCGAACTCACCAACCCGTAGGTGAGCGCCTTGAGAGTGCCGCCTACGACGCCGCGCGCGCCGCAGACGCCGCGACCACCCTCACGGATCAGACAGTTGTGCGGGCACAGGTGGCAGCGGACTCGGTCGCCTTCTCTGGTTTGCAGCAGCGCCTCGTGCATGTGAGCCGCCCTTCGACGCCCGTGCACTCGTGCTACTCAGAGAT